>NZ_JAZDQN010000021.1:0-108759 GCF_036324125.1 Pseudomonas ulcerans
CGCGAGATGAAGACTTGCGAAGCAAGTCGTAGGCCGCGATGGCCGCGAAAGGCGCCGGAGGGAGGGGACCCGGAGCGCAGCGTAGGGCCTGATGTGGGAGCCAGCGGTTTTCGTCCATTTTGCCAAGACAAAATGGACCCGCCGTAAAGGCGGAAAGCGCCGGCGGAGTCGCCGCCGCGACCGGATATGCTCGCAACACCAGCACCAGCACCACAGAGCAGAAAAAACAAAGCCTGTCGCTGGCAAACCAGCGACAGGCCCGAGACACGGGAAAAGAACCCTCCTACTGCGCCGCATCCGGATCCAGGTCCGGATCCTCATCCCCATGCTTCTGCCCCAGGGGATCGATGTCCTGCGGATTGGCCGGATCCTGGCGCTGGTCGATACCCGGCGCCGGGGTCAGCTGCAGCACCTCGCTGGTGTAGGCCCACTCCTTCTCGACGGCCGCAGGGTCGTCGTTCAGGTGCGTCCCGTAGCTCGGGATGATCTGCTTGACCTTCTCCTGCCAGGCCGACGAGGCCAGGCGATCCTTGAACACCTTGCCCATCAGGTCGAGCATGATCGGTGGCGCGGTCGAAGCGCCCGGCGAGGCGCCGAGCAGGCCGGCAATGGTGCCGTCCTTGGAGGTCACCACTTCGGTACCGAGCTTGAGCACGCCGCCCTGGTTCTCGTCCTTCTTGATGATCTGCACGCGCTGGCCGGCCTGCCACAGGCGCCAGTCTTCCTTCTTCGCATGGGGGAAGTAGGTCTGCAGCGCGGCGAAACGGTCGTCGTCGTTCTGCATCAGCTGGCCGACCAGGTACTTGACCAGGTCGAACTCGCGCACGCCGACCCGCACCATCGGCCAGACGTTATGCACCGACATGCTGGCGAACAGGTCGAGCAGCGAGCCTTCCTTGAGGAACTTGGTGGAGAAGGTGGCGAACGGGCCAAAGAGGATCACCCGCTTGCCATCCAGTACCCGGGTGTCCAGGTGCGGCACCGACATCGGCGGCGCGCCGGTGGAGGCGATGCCGTACGCCTTGGCCATGTGCTTGAGGGCGATGTCCTGGTTGTCGGTGACCAGGAACGAACCACCCACCGGGAAGCCGGCGTAGTCCTTGGCCTCGGCGATACCCGACTTCTGCAGCAACGGCAGCGCCGCGCCGCCGGCGCCGATGAACAGGAACCTGGTGTCGGTAGTGGACTTGCTGCCGTCCTTGAGGTTCTTGTACTCGACCCGCCAGGAACCGTCGGCGTTGCGGGTGATGTCCTCGACTTCGCTGGACAGCTTGAGGCTGAAGTTCTTCTGCTGCTGCAGGTAGCCCACGTACTGCCGGGTGATCTCGCCGAAGTTGACGTCGGTGCCGATCGGGGTCCAGGTCACCGCCAGCTTCTGCTGCGGATCGCGACCTTCCATCATCAGCGGCACCCACTTGGCGATCTGCGCGTGGTCCTCGGAGTACTGCATCGGGCGGAACAGCGGGCTCTTCTGCAGGGCTTCGTAGCGGCGCTTGAGGAAGCTGATGTTGTCATCGCCCCAGACGAAGCTCATGTGCGGCGTGGAGTTGATGAACGAGCGCGGGTTCTTCAGCACCCCGCTCTTGACCTGCCAGGCAAGGAATTGCCGGGTGATCTGGAACGACTCGTTGATCTCCACCGCCTTGGTGATGTCGATCTTGCCGTCCTTCTCCGGCGTGTAGTTCAGCTCGGCCAGGGCCGAGTGGCCGGTGCCGGCGTTGTTCCAGCCGTTGGAGCTTTCCTCGGCGACCTTGTCCAGGCGCTCGACCATTTCCATGGACCAGCCCGGCTCCAGCTCGTTCAGCCAGATGGCCAGGGTCGAGCTCATGATGCCGCCGCCCACCAGCAGCACGTCGACCTTCTTCGGCTCGGCGGCCTGGACGCTGGCGATGCTGCAGGCCAGCGCGACGCCGGTCAGGGCGCCGCTCCATTTGATCCTGATACTCATCTTCTCTCCCACGAGGCGAGCCTCGATCTGATTGCCTGGGTTCCTTGCCCGATGGACCGACTGCTCGCCCCTGGTTGCACGCAAGGCACGAGACGCGACGGCAGGCCCGGCTTTTGGAGGCAGGCCAGCGTCGAACAGTTCAAAGGTTAGCTGAGGTGCCGCTGAATGCGCCGTCTCGGCCACCTCAATCAACAATTACGAACGGCGGCAAGGATTATTCAGGACGCCAGTTGCCCGCCTGGCTCCGGGAGCGCATCCGCGCCTTCGTTGGCACGCAGGCACTGCGCAGCGCGGACGCGCTTGACCAGCATCACGGTGGCGATCGAGAAGCCGATGAGTACAACGTTCTGCACCAGGGTGACGAGGGCCGCGAGCTTCATCACCTTGAGGTCCGGGTTGCCGGCCAGGGCAAGCATGCACAGGGCTAGCGCCCCGGCCGTCAGCAGCAGTCCCCACCAGCAGCGCAACAGCGCCGGGGACCGGGTGGAAGGGTTCGCGGGGGTGCCATGGCTCACCTCCCAGATCTCGCGCATCACCGGCCAAGGCCGCCATGGCTGCACCAGCGGCCCGGCGCTTGCGGCAAACAGCCGGACATTGAGCCGGGCCCGATAGACCCAGCGCAGCAGCAGGCAGACCGCAATCGGCAGAACGCCTTTGAAATAGAACGCCACGGCTGCCTGGTAACGCTGGACAATCGTAGCGTCGTCAACCAGCCGGGCCGGATCGAGGAAGGCGTTGCTGTCGTAGGCCGATAGCAGTTGGTAGTTCATCACCTCGGTAAACATGCAGTAGCCGCTCACCAGGATCAGCGCATACATGAACCCGGCGACCCATTGGTTGAGCGCAGCCAGATCCTTGTAGCCTTCCACGCGGTAATGCACCGCCCCCAGGGCCGCCTCCCGCGCGCGCTTCTTGCGAAAACGCCAGGAAACCAGCCCGACCGGCAGCATCGTCAGGAAATAGCTGGTGGCCAGGTAGCTGATGGCGTAGGCCGGGCCCGTGTAGACCAGAAGCGGCGAATTGAACAGCATGACGAAGTCGAAGGCGCAGAGCGCCAGGAGGAAGATCAGGTAGCCACGGGAGAAGTCCAGCTTCTTTTCCCTGAAGTGGTTGATCACCGCACCCACGAGCAAAACCAGCAACCAGAACAGCAACAACCAGGCGAATTTCATTCAATGCTTCCCTGCGGAACGACGTGAGTACCGGCGCAAGGCTATCAAGGGCGTCCTTGACAGTCGATTGCCGGCAAAGGACTCGTGGCTCGCCACAGACGTCGCATACATCAAGAAATCCTGATGCCAGCCGCAACACTCATGAATTTTTCCTGACGCGTACCCGGCATAACCTGCGGCAGAACCTCGAGTGTCCCCAGAGGCACCGGATCTCGATAACAATTCCAAAACCTGCCGAGGATCCTCCATGTCCGTTCCCTCCAACCCCGACGAGCACCTGCTCGCCAGCCACGGCTACCGCCAGGAGCTGGACCGCGGCCTGAGCCTGTGGTCATCGTTTTCCGTGGGCTTCGCCACCATCTCTCCCGTCGTCGGCATCTACTCGGTGATGTCCCTGGGCGCCATCAGCGTCGGGCCGTCCTGGGTGTGGATCGTGCCGCTGTGCCTGTTGCTGCAACTGAGCGTGGCGCTGGTGTACGCCGAACTGTCCTCGCAGTTTCCGCTGGCCGGCGGCTGCTACCAGTGGGTACGGCGCCTGGTGGGCGACCGCCTGGCCTGGTTCACCGGCTTCCTCTACCTCGCCGCGGCGCTGGCTTCGCTGACCACCGTGGCCTACCTCGGCGGCTTCTGGCTCGGCCTGCTGCTGTTCGACGCGCCGCCCTCGGCCAACGCCCAGGTGGCCTGCGGCGCGGCCCTGCTGGCACTGGGCCTTGGGGTCAACCTGCTGGGGATCAACCCGCTGAAGTACTTCGTCAACGCCGGGATCTTCGCCGAGGCCATCGCCTCCATCGGCATCGGCGTGCTGTTGCTGCTGTTCTTCCGCAACCATTCGTTCGACCTGCTGTTCAGCAGCCTGGGCGCCGAAAGTGCCTCCGACGGCTCCTATGTCAGTGGCCTGCTCACCGCCATGGCCGTGTGCGGCTGGGCGTTCCTCGGCTTCGATGCCTGCTCGCAGCTGTCCGAGGAAACCACCGACGCACGGGTTTCCACCCCGCGGGCGATCCTGCGCTCGATGCTGGTGGTGGGCCTGACCGTGATGCTCACCGCCTTCGCCGTGACCCTGTCGTTCAAGGATCCGGGCGCGGTGGTCAGCGGGCAGATCATCGACCCGGTCACCCCGGCGGTGACCGATGCCTTCGGCGCCTGGGCCGAGCGGCCCTTCGTCGCCATCGTGCTGATCGCCTTCATCGCCTGCGTGGTCTCGGTGCAGACCTACATCGGCCGGGCCATCTTCGGCATGGCCCGCGACGGCATCCTTCCGGCCTCGGCCCTGCTGCGCAAGGTGGACGGGCGCAAGGTGCCGATGGCAGCGATGGTCTGCAGCACCCTGCTGGCCAGCCTCGGGCTCGGCCTGGGTCTCAACGCCACGGCGGTGGGCACGCTGATCGCCTTCGGCAGCGGCGGCTTCTTCTTCGTCTTCCTGATCGTCACCGCCAGCGCCCTTTACGCTCGCCTCAGCGGCCGCTGGGACCCGGCCAAGGGTGCCCTGCAACTGGGACGCAAGGGCCTGGCGATCAATGGGTTCGCGGTGTGCTGGCTGCTGTTCGAAGCGATCAACGTGGCCTGGCCGCGGGAGCTGCTGGCACCGCCGGGTGCGCCATGGTTCCAGGTCTGGGCGGTGGTGGTGGTGTTCTCGGCGCTGGCGCTGTTCGGCCTCGCCTACCTGCTGCTGGCCAAGCCCCATCGACGCATCGCCAGCAGCCTGAGTTTCGCTGGTCGCGCCGTCGACTGATCCCCTCTCTCCTAGTTTCCCGCCCCTTTGCACCGGTGCCGTTGGCCGGCGGGGCGGGCTCGTCCGCGACAACAGGAATTCGCCATGTCCACGATCCATTACTGGAACTACCCCACCGAAATCTTCTGCGGCGCCGGCGCCCTCGACCTGCTGGCCCAGCGCTGCACCCTAGCCGGCATGCGCAGGCCGCTGTTGGTGACCGACCCCGGCATGCTCGACCTACCGCCGCTGCATACCGTACGCAAGCATCTGCAAGCGGCCGGCATCGAGCATGCGCTGTTCCACGGCCTGTCCAGCAACCCCAGCCTCGACGAAGCCCGTGCCGGCGCAGCGGTGTTTGCCGAGGGCGAGCATGACGGACTGATCGCCCTGGGCGGCGGCAGCGCGCTGGACGCGGCCAAGGGCATCGCCCTGCTGAGCCGCGACCGCCAAGGCCTGGAGCGCTTCGAGTGGGCGCAGATGCTGGAGCACTACCCGACCCTGGGCGACTACCCGACGCTGAACCTGCCGCCCCTGGTGGCGATCCCGACCACCGCCGGTACCGGCTCCGAGCTGGGCCGCGAGGCCGTGCTCACCGATACCGTGCAAGGCGTGAAAAAGGTCATCGGCCACCGCGAACTGCTGGCCCGCAGCGTGATCCTCGACCCGACGCTGACCACCGGGCTGCCGGCGAGACTCACTGCCGCGACCGGCATGGACGCCCTCACCCATCACCTCGAAGCGCTGTTCTCGCCGCTGTGCCATCCGATGTCGGCGGGGGTTGCCGTGGAGGGGGTGCGGCTGGTCAAGCTGCATCTGGAAAACGCCGTGCGCAACGGCAATGACCTGGCCGCACGGGAAGGCATGCTGATCGCCTCGTCCAGCGCCGCCGTGGCGTTCCAGAAAGGCCTGGGCGGCGTGCATGCCCTGGCCCATCCGCTGGGCGCGCGGCATCACCTGCACCATGGCTTGCTCAATGCCGTGCTGCTGCCCTATGTGCTGGTGGCCAATCGCAGTGCCATCGAAGGCGACGCGGCGCGGCTGGCGCGCTATCTGGAGCTGGAGGACGCCAGTTTCGATGGCTTGCTGGCCTGGGTCCTGGAGTTGCGGGCGCGGCTGGGGATTCCGGCGACGCTGGCAGATCTGGGCCTGAATGGCGAGGATGCGGGCTGGGTCGGGGAGCAGGCGCTGGCGGATATCTCGTCGTCGCAGAGCAATGCCTTGCCGTTGGTGGCAGCCGACTACGCACGGATCTATCGCAATGCAGTGGCTGGATACCTGAAATAACGCGCAAATTCCTGTGCAGGTTCGCGTCGCTCGTGGACCTATTCTCTGCGCGACAGCGCAGCCTGAAAGGCTAGGCGCCCCCCGCAAATCCCCCGCTTCACAACGCCAACCCATGCACCGCCAGCAGATCCTCCACGAACGCCCGCGCCGCCTCGCTCTGCGGCCTGCCGTTGTAGGTAATCATGCTGTGCACCACCTCGTACTTCAGCCGCTCCGGCTGCAAGGCACGCATGCGTCCGCGCTCGATCCAGATCTGCGCATAGTGGGTCGGCAGGTAGCCCAGGTGGGTGCCCGCCAGCACCGCATGGGCCACGGCCTCCATATGGTAGGCCGTGGCCCGGCTGCGTTCGGGGCGCAGCGGCAGTTCCTGGTTTTCCGGAAGAAAGCCATGGCTGATCCAGTTGCACGCGGCGATCCGCGCCAGGTCCGGGTCGCTCTCGGCGAACAGCGGATGACGATCGCCACAGAACACGCCAATTTCCTCGGTGTACAACGGCAGGTATTCCAGGCTCGGCCGCGAGCGGCTGAAGTACGACACCGCCAGGTCCAGTTGCCCGTCGATCACCGCCAGTTCCAGCTCGGTCGGCGAATTGACGTACAGGTTCAATTGCACGTCCTGCTCGCGCCCGTGGAAACGCGCCAGAGCCTCGCCAAAGCGTGCCTGCGGCAAGGTCGCCACGTTGTCCGCCATGCCCACGTAGAGGTCGCCCACCAGGTTGCCGGACAACGCCTGCGCCTCGTCGCGGAACAGGCCGATGGCATCGAACATCGCCCGCGACGCATCGAGGATGCGCCGGCCCTTGGCGGTCAGGCGGAAACCACCCTTGCCGCGCTCGCACAGGCGATAGCCCAGGCGCTTTTCCAGGCTGCCGATATGCATGCTGATGTTCGACTGGCTCATGTTCAGCTCGGCCTGCGCCGCGGTGAAACCGCCACAGCGCACTACGGTGGCGAAGATGCGCAGCAGGCGCAGGTCGAGGTCGGTGACGGTACGCAGCATGGTCGGCAACCATCGGCAAAAGGGCCGTCAGTGTACCTGTCGCGTCGCCTGCCAGCACAGCAGCGAGCCGACGACGACCAGCATGGCGCCCTGCCAGAACTGCCCGCTCAACTGCGCCCCCAGCCACAGCGCAGCGAAGGCCGACGACAGCACGGGCGAGAAATACGAGGCGGTGGCCAGCAAGGTCAGGTTGCCGCGCAGGATGCCCAGGTTCCACAGCGCGTAGCCGCCGGCCATGGCCACGCCGGCGGCCAGCAGTTCCAGGCTGTTGTCCAGGGTGAAGGCCGGCAGGTGCTCGCTGCTCAAGGCGTACTTGAGCCACAGCAGGCACGAGGTGACGAAGAAGAACAGCACCACCAGGTTCTGGCCGTTGGCATAGCGGCGGGTGACGTTGCAGTACAGGGCGAAGGTGATCGCACAACTGAAGGCCAGGCCGTAGCTCAGCGGATTGGAGCCGACGTTGGCGAGGATCTGCTCCAGGGAAATGCCATTGCCGCTGACCACCCAGACAATCCCGGTCAGCGCCAGCACGCTGCCCGGCACGATCAGCCAGCGAGCGCGCTGGCCGTTCATGAAGATCGCCAGAACCACGGTCAGGCACGGCCACAGGTAGTTGAGCATGCCGACTTCGATGGCCTGGTTGGCGTTGCTGGCGAAACCCAGGGCCAGCGACAGGCAGATCTCGTAGGCAACGAACAGCGCGCTGCCGACCCACAGGTAGAAACGCGGCACCGCACGCAGGCGCGGACGGCCGAGCAGAAGCACCAGCAGCACGGTGCCGAGGGAGTAGATCAGCGCCGCGCCGCCGAGCGGACCGAACACCTGGCTGATACTGCGGATCAGGCCGGAGGCGGTACTCCAGAGCAGGATGGCGAGCAAGCCGCAGACGGTAGCGGTCCGCGGTCCGCGGTCCTGTGACAGTCATGGGGCTCTCCCGGCAAAAGCGCCGAGTCTACCGCAACGACCGCTCTGCGACGTGGCTTCGGCGGACGCCAGGATGGCCGAAATGGACAGGGCCAGGGCAAGTTCAGGTTCTGCCAAGACTAATGGCTTTATGCCTCTGCTCGACTTAGTATCCCGCCACCAGACAGTCCCCCGGCGAAACCGCCCCTCAAGGACCGAGAACCGCCATGCGCTATATCGAACGATCGGTGCCACCGCCCGCCATCCTGACGGCCGCTGCGGCAGAACTGCACCGGAAGAAAGCCGCCGAGTTCATGGCCCGTAGCCAGGAGCAGAGATCCCAGCAACCTTTCCTGCGCTCCTCGCTCAATCTCAGCCACCTCAGCATGCGCGACGCTTTGCACAGGCTGTTCGCCAGGCGATGCGCCTTTTGCGAAACAGCAGTGCATACCGAGCCCTATCGCTTTCGCCCCATCGAGAATGCCCTGCCGCATCAAGCGGACACGCAGGCACACCTGTACTACAGCTGGCTGGACCTCGCCTGGCAGAACATCTACTCCATCTGCGATGACTGTCTGCCGCGCGAGGCCGGGTACTTCCCGGTTTTCGGCAAGCGTGCCGCCGTGCCCGAACTGGCATTGTTCGAGCGTTATGCCGAGGAGAACACAGGGCTGTGGCCAGGCTATCCGCTGGCCGAAAAGCCGGTGTTGCTCGACCCCTGCCAGGACAAGGACATCCACCGGTACATGGGTGCACAGACCAATGGGCGATTGGTCGGTATCGAACCACGAGGGGTCGTGACCATCGAGCACTTCTCCCTGAACGGCGGAGTGAAGGGCTACAAACGCGCATCGGCCTATCAGCACTACTTCTCGCAGTTGCTCGACTGGATGAACGACCGCGATGGCACCACCAGCAGCGAGTTGTTCGACTTCGCCGAGCTTGAGTTCGGCGGCACCTGGTACCTCCTGCTGCGGCGCCTGGCGATGTCGATAGGCGCGAAGAACGGCACGAAACCCGAGCTCGCCATGAGCCGCATAGACCGTGTGTTCAAGCAACTGCGCAAGAACGTCGCCGGAAGGAAGATCCTCATCGACGCCTGGGAGCAGGTCGATTCGCAGGACCTGGAGGAATACTCCCACGCCCACATCACCGTCACCCGCCGCCACAGCGAGGCCCGGGTCACGTCCGTGCAGATCAGCCAGTTCAAGTCCATCGAACACCTGCATATCAGTCTGCCGCCTCCCATCCACGCCATCGGCGAGGACCGCGAGCCGCGTACGCCAGCCCTGCTGATCCTTGGCGAAAACGCCGCGGGCAAGAGTTCGCTGCTCGAAGCCATCGCCCTCGGCCTGGCGACCGACGAGGCGGTCACCGTCATGGGGCTGACACCACGAAACTACGTGCTCGATCCCAGTCTGCTTGGCGCCGGGGAAACCCGCGGAGTTGCCCATGCACGCATCGACGTCGGCTTTTCCGACGGCTCGACACGCACACGCACCCTCTCGCCGACGGCTATCCACGACGCACTGGGCAGCGACGAACACATTCCGGTCTTTGCCTACGGTGCCTTTCGCCAGTACCAGCACAAGGCGCACCGTCGCGGCGGCGCACAGAGCACCATCCGCAACCTGTTCGACGGCAGCGTCCTGCCCAATCCGGAACAGTGGTTGCTGAGCCTGAAGCCGGATCACTACGCCATGGTCATCCGCGCCCTGCGCGAGATCCTCGCCATCGACAGCAATTTCGACGTGGTCCGCTGTGACGAGAAAAGCAAGCAATGCTTCGTCGTCACCGCCCTCAAGCAAGACGGCAGCCCGCTGGCGCAGAGCTCGCTGAACGTCGCCTCTTCCGGTTTCCGCTCGATCCTGGCCATGGTCTGCGACGTGATGCGCGGCATGATGAACCGCAAGGTCTACCCGCACTTCGACAACTTGCAGAGTGCCCGCGCCGTGGTGCTGATCGACGAGGTCGAAGCGCACCTGCACCCACGCTGGAAGATGCAGATCATGCGCGGCCTGCGTCAGGCCCTGCCGAACGTCACCTTCATCGCCACCACCCATGACCCGCTGTGCCTGCGCGGCATGCACGACGGCGAAACCGTGGTCATGCGCCGGGTCAGGGTCACCGACGGCACCACCAGCGCCGGCCTGCCGACCCGCAGCGAACTGCTCGACGATCTGCCATCGCCTTCGGAAATGCGTCTGGAGCAGTTGCTGACCTCGGACCTGTTCCAGTTGCACTCCACCGACGACCCGGAGATGGACCGCCAGTTCGCCGAAGTCGCCGACCTGCTCGGCGAACCCGATCTGGACGCCACGCAGCGGGCGACCGTCGAGCGCTTCAAGCGCGATGTGGTCTCGGCCTTGCCGATCGGCACCTCGGAGGTGCACCGCTTGGTCCAGGAAGCCGTGGCCGATTACCTCAAGCAGCGCCGCGACCAGCCGTCCGCTCAGCGCAAGGCCCTGCGCGAGAACGTCAAGGCAACCATCGTCAACGCCTTGCGGAGCGTGCTCTGATGCGCCAGGTCAAAAGACCCGCCAACAGCACCCCCTCCAGCCTCGACAGCCTGGACAGGACGGGCAAGAGCGAACGCGACCGCGCCCGCGACCATCAGAACGATCCCGATCCGAAGAAAGGCAGCTTCACCTACGCGGCCTACAAGCACGAGCAGGTCAAGCGCAAGCTGGCCCAGCTGTTCCACAACAAATGCGCCTACTGCGAGACCTTCTTCTGCGCCTCGGCGCCGGTGGACATCGAGCACTACCGTCCGAAAGCCGCGGTCAGCGAAGACCCCGACCACCCCGGCTACTGGTGGCTGGCGATGAGCTGGGACAACCTGCTGCCCAGTTGCATCGACTGCAACCGCCGCCGCAAGCAACGGGTGGCGGATGCCTCCACCAGCCTCGAAGAACTGCACAAGGCCAGTCGCGGCGAACACAGCAGCCTGGCCCTGGCCGATGCCGGCAAGAAGGACAGCTTTCCGCTGATCGACGCCAAGCGGCGCCTGGTCGCGGAAAGCTATGCCTGCGACGACGAGCAGCCCTACCTGCTCGACCCGACCCGGGACGACCCCCGGGAGCATCTGCACTTTCATATCGATCGCGATTCACCCATCGGCATCGTGCTGCCCGGCAGCGCCACCGGACATCCCAGCCCGCGCGGGGCGATGTCGATCCAGATCTACGGTCTCAACCGCCTCGGCCTGGTCCAGGACCGCACCCGGCTGCTACGTCACCTGGAGTTCCTCGGCGACCTGTCCATCGAACTCGGCGATCTAGTCGTGGACCTCACCGACCCGGGCCTGGCACCTGTACGCAAGCGCCTGGAACTGCTGCAGGAGCGCATTCACAAGGAGATCCGTGACATGACCGCCCCCGAAGCCCCCTACTCGGAGATGGTCAGGACCTGGCTGAAGCAGTTCCTCGACGGGCTCTGAGCACGGCGTCGGCACCAGCAACGCAACCGGCAACGATCCGCTTTCCTGATGGTCTGCATTATCAACGCCCCTGGCGCCGCTCACGGCACGGGGGCCATGACGATGAAGCCAGTCAAGGAGCTGCCCGTGCCGAACACCCCTACCCGCGTCGACGACTCCTCGACAGCCGACCTGTCCAGCCATCCCAAGGACATCTTCTTCGCGGCGGTGGAAACCACGCGCATGCCGATGATCGTCACCAACCCGAATGCCGCAGACAACCCGATCATCTTCGCCAACCAGGCCTTCCTCGACATGACCGGCTACACCTCGGCGGAGATCGTCGGGCGCAACTGCCGCTTCCTCCAGGGCCCGGATACCGACCGCGAGGTGATCGACTCGATCCGCGAAGCCATCGAGGGCCGCTACGACTTCTCCACCGAGATCCTCAACTACCGCAAGGACGGCAGCAGCTTCTGGAATGCCCTGTTCATCTCGCCGATCTTCAACGAGGCGGGCGAGCTGATCTATTTCTTCGCCTCGCAGCTGGATGTCAGCCGCCGCCGCGACGCCGAGGACGCCCTGCACCAGTCGCAGAAGATGGAAGCCCTGGGCCAGTTGACCGGTGGCATCGCCCACGACTTCAACAACCTGCTGCAGGTCATGGGCGGCTATATCGACCTGATCCGCAGCGCCGCGGAAAAACCCGAACCGGACCTCGACCGTATCCGCCGCAGCACCTTCCACGCCCGCTCCGCAGTGGACAAGGCCAGCACCCTGACCAAGCAACTGCTGGCCTTCTCGCGCAAGCAGAAGCTGCAAGGCCGGGTGCTCAACCTCAACCAGCTGGTGGAGACCGTGCAGCCGCTGGTCAACCGCACCTTCGGCGCCGGCGTGCAGGTGGACTACGACCTGGAGCACGGCCTGAGCAACTGCCGGATCGACCCGACCCAGGCGGAAATGGCCCTGCTCAATATCTTCATCAACGCGCGGGACGCACTGATCGGCCGCGCCCACCCGCACATCTTCATCGAAACCCGCAACGTCATCGTGCGTGACCTGGCCACCACCTCCTATGACGGCCTGCTGCCCGGCCGGTACGTGAGCCTGTCGATCACCGACAACGGCGTCGGCATGCCGACGAGCATCCGCGACCGGGTCATGGACCCCTTCTTCACCACCAAGGAAGAAGGCAAGGGCTCCGGCCTCGGCCTGTCGATGGTGTATGGCTTCGCCAAGCAGTCAGGCGGCGCCGCGCGGATCTACACCGAGGAAGGCATCGGCACCACCCTGCGCCTGTATTTCCCGGTGGACAGTGGCGCCCTGCTGCCCGTGGAGCGGCGCCCGGCGCCGGACTCCCGGCATGGCAGCGAAAGCATCCTCATCGTCGAGGATCGCCCGGACGTGGCGGAGCTAGCGAAGATGGTCCTCGAGGACTACGGCTACCAGGCCGAGATCGTGCTCAACGCCCGCGAGGCGCTGAAGCGCTTCGAGGCCGGCGAGCGCTACGACCTGCTGTTCACCGACCTGATCATGCCCGGCGGCATGAACGGCGTGATGCTCGCCCGCGAGGTGCGCCGCCGCCATCCCGTGACCAAGGTGCTGCTGACCACCGGCTACGCCGAGAACTCCATCGAGCGCACCGACATCGGCGGCTCGGAATTCGAGGTGATTTCCAAGCCGTACCTGCCCCACGACCTGGCGCGCAAGGTACGCCAGGTCCTGGATTCGCAAGGTGGCGTGGCCTGAGCAAAGATTTTCTTGCACCAGAGTTAATAGGAAGCATTATCATGCGCAGCATTCCGCCCCGTCCCGACTGGAGCCGCGCGCATGCCCTCTCCCGCTTCCCCGCATCACGCCGTTGGTGAACTCTACCTGGCCCACCACAGCTGGATCGTCCAGTTGCTGCGCCGGCGCCTGGGCAATCACCAGCAGGCCCAGGACCTGGCGCAGGACACCTTCATCCGCCTGATGCGCCAGGACGTCCTCCCCGCCTTTCGCGAACCCCGCGCCTACCTGGCGACGGTAGCCACGCGCCTGTGCGCCGAGTTCTTCCGCCGCCGGGCACTGGAGCAGGCCTACCTGGAGTCCCTGGCGGTGCTGGATCCGGAGGAAGCGCCATCGCCGGAAACCCGCCTGCTGGTCCTGGAAACCCTCGACATGGTCGGCCGCCTGCTGGACGGGCTGGGGGCGCGGACGCGGGAGATCTTCCTGCTGTCGCAGCTGGATGGCCTGACCTACCCGCAGATCGCCGAACGGCTCGGGGTCAGCGTCAACGTGGTGCAGAAGGCCATGCTCAAGGCCTATCGCGTGTGCTACGCGGCGGTCTACGCGCCATGAAGCTGTTCCAGCCGGTCGATCAGCAGGCCATTGACGAGCAGGTGCTGGAACAGGCGCTGCACTGGATGGTGCGGGTGCAATCCGGGGTGAGCAGTGCCGAGGAACGCGGTGCCTGCGAGGCCTGGCGGGCGCAGCACCCGGCGCACGAACTGGCATGGCAGCGCCTGGCCGGGCTCAACCACGACCTGCGTCAGACCACCCGCGCCCTGCCGGCAGCCGATGCACGGGGCCTGCTGCGTGCCCGTGGCGGCACCTCGCGGCGCGCGCTGCTCAAGGGCCTGGCCGGCTTCGCGGTGCTGGCGGCCACCGGGGTGGGCGTGCGCGAGCGCACCCTGTTGCCGGAACTGTTCAGCGACTACCGCACCGGTACCGGCGAGCGCCAGCGCCTGCAACTGGCGGCCGGGGTGCAGGTGCAACTGGACACGCGTACCGCGCTGGATCAGGCGATGACCCCGGCGGGGCTGGAGCTGGTGTTGAACCTGGGGCGGGTGCTGGTCAGTACCGGCAGGGAAACCGACGTGCGCATCCGCACCGCCGAGGGCTGGCTGCGGCCAGGGCGGTCGAGCCGCGTGGTGGTCGGGCGGGATCTGCCCGGGATCAGCGGCAGCCAGGTGCAGGTGTTCGCCGGCAGCGCGACGCTGGAACTGCCCCATGGCGACAGCCTCATGCTCGGGGCCGGACGGCAGGCGGACTTCAGCGGCGCCCAGCAGGCCCTGAGCACCTCGGCGCTGGCCTGGAGCGACGGTCTGCTGGTGGTCGAGCGCATGCCCCTGGGCCTGCTTCTGGCCCATCTCGACCGCTACCGCCGCGGCGTGCTGCGCTGCGCGCCGGAAGTGGCAGGCTTGCCAGTGTCGGGGTCGTATTCGCTTGAAAATCCCGACGCGAGCCTGGAGCTGTTGAGCCGGGTGTTACCGGTGAAGGTGGAGCGGGTGATGGGGCTGTGGGCGACGGTGCAAGCGGCTTAGACGCAAGTCGGGAGGCCGCTGGATCCAGCAAGACGAAAAAAAATCAAAATCCCCGGCAGTTTCTTCCCACCTCAAGCATCAAGACAGACAGAACGCTGAAAACACAGCGCCCATCCCCTGCCAACCCACGGATCGTCTTCATGCTCAACCGCCCCGCTCCCCTGGCCCGTGCCCTGCGCCTGGCCCTGTTCGGCCTGACCCTGGGCGTCGCCAGCCAGCCGCTGCTCGCCGCCGATACCCTCCAGCAACAGACCCGCCACTTCCAGATCCCCGCCGGCAGCCTGGACAGCATCCTCGGCGCCTTCGGCCAGCAGGCCGGGGTGATGATCGGCGTCGATCCGGCGCTGACCGCCGGCCTGCGCAGCGACGGCCTGACCGGCGACCATTCGGTCCGCGACGGCCTCGCCCGCATCCTCCAGGCCACCCGCCTGGAAGCGATCGACGACGGCAGCGGCTACCGGCTCGTCCGCCGCCCCGACAACGCCGCCGGCACCCTGGAGCTGGGCAGCACCACCATCAGCGGCCAGGGCATGGGCGAAATGACCGAGAACTCCGGGTCGTACAGCACCGGCCTGGTCAGCGTCGGCTCGAAGACGCCGGTAAGCCTCAAGGACACCCCGCAGTCGGTGTCGGTCATCACCCAGAAACTGATCGAGGACCAGCGCATCACCAGCCTCCCCGAGGCGATGAAACGCACCCCGGGCATCACCACCCGCAGCTCCACCTATCACTCGCAGCAGTTCTACTCCCGCGGCTTCGGCATCGACAACGTGCAGATCGACGGCGCCGCGCCGATGGACATCGGCAACGGCGTCGGCACCTTCTACAGCGACCGCATGTACGACATGGCCGCCTACGACCACGTCGAAGTGCTGCGCGGCGCCAGCGGCCTGCTCGGCGGCACCGGCGACCCGGGCGGCATCGTCAACCTGGTGCGCAAGCGGCCGCTGGACCACTACCAGCTCAAGCTGGAAACCTCCGCCGGCTCCTGGGACAACTACCGCAGCCAGGTCGACGTCACCGGCCCCCTGGGCTTCGACGGCGCGCTGCGCGGGCGCCTGGTGGCGGCCTACACCGACCGCCAGTACTTCATGGACAACCGTGCCACGGAAAAACCGCTGCTCTACGGCATCCTCGAAGCCGACCTGGGCAGCGACACGACGCTGACCTTCGGCGGCAGCTACGACAAGGTCAAGGAGACCGGCACCGGCGACGGCCTGCCGCGCTACAGCACCGGTGGCGACCTGCACCTGCCGCGGCACACCTGGTACACCACCGATCAGGCCTGGAACGACAGCTCCACCCGCGAGTGGTTCGCCAAGGTCGACCACTACTTCAACGACGACTGGAAGCTCAACGTCTCCTTCACCGACACCTACAACCAGTCCACCACCGAGGGCGTGATTCCCTACGGCTCGGTGGACGAGACCACCAACAACGGCCCGTACTGGTGGGGCAGCTATGTCTCCAGCTGGAGCAAGCAGTCGGTGTTCGACGTCAACCTGTCGGGCGGCTTCGACGCCTTCGAGCGGCGTCATGAACTGCTGCTCGGCGCCGACTACCAGAAGGTCACCAGCCGCTGGCGCGCAGCCAACGGCATGCTCGGCAAGGGCGGCCTGATCGACCTGTGGAACCCCAAGGCCACGCCGCTCGACGGCGATGCCACCAGCCACGTGTTCTGGCGCGACTACTCGCCCAACACCCGCGAGCAGTACGGCGTCTACTCCACCGTGCGCCTGCAATTGAGCGATCCGCTCAAGCTGGTGGCGGGCGCCCGCGCCCAGCGCTACAAGTTCGAGCAGGCCTACTACATGCGCAACAACGATGGCACCGGCCCTTGGGCGCTGGCCGACCACGTTCCCGATCGCGAGCCCACCACCCTGGTGCCCTTCGGCGGCCTGATCCTGGCCCTCGACGAGCAATGGTCGACCTATGTCAGCTATGCCGAGGTGTTCAAGCCCCAGGCGCAGAAACTGCAGGGGCCAAAAACCGCGCCGACCTCGATCGAACCGATGACCGGCAAGACCTGGGAAACCGGGATCAAGGGCGAGTTGTTCGATGGCGCGCTGAACGTCAGCGCCGCCCTCTTCCACACCGTTCGCGAAAACCAGGCGGCGATCGACCCGGCCTACCCCAACCCGGTGTTCAGCTACAGCGGCGCCTGCTGCTACCTGGCCAAGGACAAGATCACCAGCAAGGGCCTGGACCTGGAAGCCAGCGGCGAAATCGCCCCGGGTTGGGAGGTGCTGGCCGGCTACACCTACAACCGGGTGAACAACGACACCGAGGAAACCCTGTACAGCACCATCACGCCCAAGCACCTGCTCAAGCTGTGGAGCGTCTATACCCTGCCCGGTGCCCTCTCCGACTTCCGCGTCGGAGCCGGCGTGACCGCCCAGAGCACCACCTATGTGTCCGGCAAGGCCTACCGCTTCGACAGCGTGGGCAACGTCATCGACAGCCGCGACTACGACTTCACCCAGTCCGGCTACGCGGTGTACGACGCCCTGGTGGAGTACAAGGTCGATGAGCACTGGACCCTGGCACTGAAGGGCAACAACCTGTTCGACCGCCGCTACTACGAAAGCGTCGGCACCTCCGAGTACGGCAACTACTACGGCGAGCCGCGCAATTTCGTCCTGACCTTGCGCGGGGTGTTCGACTGAGGGTTGGGTCGCACCCTCACTCGATGCGCAAGCGCCAGCGCCCGAAACGGCTCAGGCGCACCTGCGCCAACGGCAGGACATCGATGTGCTGGAGTGCCGCCAACGGGCACTCCAGCACATGCCGCAGGGCAGCGCGGATCACCATGGGATGGGTCACCACCAGCCACGACCCCGGCAGCAAGGTATCGTCCATCCAGCTCGCCACCCGCGTGCAGACCTGCGCCACCGACTCTCCGCCGTGAGGTGCCGCCTGCGGATCGCTCAGCCATTGCTGCAAGCCGGTCGGGTCGTCCTGCTCCAGGCGCTTGAGCGACACCCCCTGCCAACGGCCGAAGTCGCAATCGCGCAAGGTCGAATCCAGTTGCCCCGACAGGCCCAGTCCCTCGGCAGTCTGGCGGGTGCGCAACTCGGGCGCGATCAGCACCCGCGCTCCCTGCCCGGCCCAGTCCTGCGGCTCGACGCTGCGCCTGAGTCCATCCTCCATCGAATGAAAACGCCCGACCCGCTGGGCGTCGGTCAGGGCGTGACAGATGAATGTCAGCTGGGTGCTCTTCATGGGAAATCTTCATGCACGAAAGGAGCCTCATGATCTTTGTTACAGGTTGCCTGTCAAGCTTCCCGCCCTGCTGCCGATAACCCTGGATCACGTACGGAAATCACGGGCTCCCTCCATGACCCTCAGCATCGCAGGATTGCGCATCACACCGGTCTACACCGCGCCCCAGGCGGCCGCCAGCAATGCCGCCAGCAGCAGCGCGACACAACAGACCGCCGCCATTCCCAGTACCAGCAGCAGCGTCAGCCTCGGCCAGACCACTCGCAATGAAGACGCCAGCACCTATAGTGCCCGCGGCGCCCTGCTCGCCTCGGCGCAGCGCTATGCCCTGCAGGACGACACCACCGACAAGCTGAGCATCGCCATGCTGAGCGGCGTCCAGGCCACGTCCAACAACGCCCGCTTCCAGGGCGTCGGTGCGGCCTTGCTGGAGCAGTTGGTGGTCAAGGGCGGGCAGTCCGTCTCGCAGTCGGTGTTCGGTTACGCCGGGGATGTGCAGCCCGGCGCCGAGGCCCTGAAACTGCGCGCCGACAGCCTGCGCCAGGACCCGACCAACGCCATCACCCTGAGCCTGACCACCACCAGCGGCGCCACCGTGCGCCTGTCCCTGGTCGCCGACGAGCAAGGCCTGGCGGTCAGCGCCGAGGTGCAGGACGGCGAGCTGGATGCCAATCAGCTGAAAGGCCTCGCCAGCCTGGCCGACAGCTTCCAGTCCGCCATCGACGGCCTGACCCGGGAGCCGCCGCAGCTGAAGCTCGGCGAACTGGTCAAGCCCGACCCGGCGCTGTTCAGCTCGCTGAAGCTGGACGCCAACCTGCGCACCGCCAGCGGCGAACAGCAGGCCTTCGCCCTGGACATCAGCGCCAGCGCGCGCTCCCTGAGCCTCAACGGCCCGACCGGCAACCTCGAACTCAACCTCGATACCCGCGATGCCTCGCTGCTTGGCAATGCCAGCCAGCGCCAGGCGGCGGTCCGCAACTACCTCGACCAGTTCGATGCCGCGCAGGCCCGGGGCAAGGGCGACAAGGAGCTGATGGGGCTGTTCAAGGACGCCTTCGTCCAGCTCAACAGTGCCGACGACGACCGCGCCTCGCCTACCGGCGGCAAGGTGCTGGGCGGCAACGACCGGGTGCTGCTCAGCGGCCTGGCGGACTTCACCGCCAAGGTCGGCAAGGCCGAGCAGTCGGTCAACCCGCTGCTGCCGGCGGAGACCGATCGCTTCGACTACGAAGTCTCGCAGTCGACCAAGGTCAACGGCACGGCCCTGTCGACCCGCTCGGTGCAGCAGGACCAGCAGTCCCGCCTGAGCGCCGCCTGGCATGAAGGCCTCAACCCGCTGGTGCCCCTGGCGCTCGGCACCGACTTCAAGTCGCAGAACTACCGCTACCACGAGATCGACGATCGCGCGAGCAGCAGCACGCGCCTGGCCTGGAACAAGGACAACAAGCTGGTGGAAGCCAGCGCAAGCCAGCAGGCCAGCCAGAGCGAGCGGGTCCGCACCTACGTGGATGGCGTGCTGAGCGATGACGTGAGCACGCCGCGTTCGACGGCGCAGAGTCGCAACCTGCTGGGGCTGATCGACGGCGCCTTCCAGCGCGAACGGACGTCGTTGCGCGAGCGTGGGGTGTCGATCCTGGAAAGCCAGCTGGCGAGCAAGCGTGACAGCTGGTCGTTGCAGGCGGACCCGAGCGAAATCAGGGGCTGAGGCCGTCGCGGGCATCCTGCCAGACACAAAGGACCTAGCCCCACGCGGCCCTGTGGGAGCGGGTTCACCCGCGATTGCTTTGGTGATGCCACCACCGTAATCGCAGGTGAACCCGCTCCCACAAGGGCCGTGTCGCTCTTGGACCTACAGCCCGATTACTCGCTCAAACCCGCGCCGGATCCACCTTCTCCCCATCGATCCCCAGCGCCAGCAACGCCTCGCCCAGCACCGCCCGCTCGATCACCCCGTCATCCGCCAGCGCCTTGAGCGCCGCCAGCACGATGAACTGCCGGTCCACCTCGAAATGCCGGCGCAGCGCCTCGCGGGTGTCCGACTGGCCAAAGCCGTCGGTTCCCAGCGCGACGAAGCGCCGGTCGGTCAGCCATGGCAGGATCTGGTCGGCATGCACCTTCATGTAGTCAGTCGCCACCACCACCGGCCCGGCATGCTCTGCCAGCACCTGGCGCACATAGGGCACCCGGGGCTCCTGCAGCGGATGCAGCAGGTTCCAGCGTTCCACCGCCTGCGCCTCGCGGCGCAACTCGGTCAGGCTGGTGGCGCTCCATATCTCGCTGCTGACGCCATAGTCCCGTTCGAGGATGTCCGCCGCCGCGATCACCTCCGGCAGGATGGAGCCACTGCCCAGCAACTGGACGTGCCGCGCGCCCTGCCCCGGCTTGTCGATGGGCAGGCGGTACAGGCCCTTGAGAATCCCCTGCTCCACGCCTTGCGGCATGTCCGGGTGCGGGTAGTTCTCGTTGAGCACGGTGATGTAGTAGTAGATGTCCTCCTGCTCGCCATACATGCGGCGCATGCCGTCCTGGACGATCACCGCCAGTTCGTACGCATAGGTCGGGTCGTAGGCGACGCAGCACGGCACCGTGGCCGCCAGCACATGGCTGTGGCCGTCGTCATGCTGCAAGCCCTCGCCCATCAGGGTGGTCCTGCCCGAGGTGGCCCCCCAGCAGGAAGCCCCGCGCCCGCGCATCCCCCGCCGCCCAGAGCAGGTCGCCGACCCGCTGGAAGCCGAACATCGAGTAGAAGATGTAGAACGGCACCATCATCACGCCGTGGTTGGCATAGGCGGTGCTGGCGGCAATCCACGAGGACGTCGCCCCGGACTCGTTGAGGCCTTCCTGGAGGATCTGGCCGTCGACGCTTTCCTTGTAGTACGACAGCGTCCCCGCATCCTGCGGCGTATACAGCTGGCCGACATGGGAATGGATGCCGATCTGGCGGAACATCCCCTCCATGCCGAAGGTGCGCGATTCGTCCGGGACGATCGGCACCACCTGGCGCCCGATCTGCGGGTCCTTGAGCAATGCGCTGAGCAGGCGCACGAATGCCATGGTGGTGGAGATCGCCCGGTCGCCGGTGCCCTTGAGGTGGCTTTGCAGTGACGCCAGCGACGGCACTTCCAGCGCTTCCACCCGCGCCTGCCGCGCCGGCACCTGGCCGCCCAGCGCCGCGCGGCGGGCAGCCAGGTAGCGCGCCTCGGCGCTGTCTGCGGCAGGCCGCAGGTACGGCAGGTCGCCCAGTTGTTCGTCGCTCAGTTCCAGGCCGAAGCGGTCGCGGAAAGCCTTGACCGCAGCGTCGCCCATCTTCTTCAACTGGTGGTTGATGTTCTGCGCCTCGCCCGCCTCGCCCATGCCGAAGCCCTTCACCGTCTTGGCCAGGATCACCGTCGGCCGGCCCTCCTGGCGCACCGCGCGGGCATAGGCGTTGTAGACCTTGAGCGGGTCATGACCGCCACGGGTGAGCTTCCAGATCTGCTCGTCGCTCATGTCGCTGACCAGTTCCAGCAGCTCGGGGTACTTGCCGAAGAAATGCTCGCGCACATAGGCGCCATCCTGCGCCTTGTAGGCCTGGTACTCGCCGTCCACGCACTCCATCATGCGCTGGCGCAGCAGGCCGCTGGCATCCTTGGCCAGCAGCGCATCCCAGCCGCTTCCCCAGACCACCTTGATCACGTTCCAGCCCGCCGCGCGGTACAGCGCCTCGAATTCCTGGATGACCTTGCCATTGCCACGCACCGGACCGTCCAGGCGCTGCAGGTTGCAGTTGACCACGAAGATCAGGTTGTCGAGGCGCTCACGCCCGGCCAGGGAGATCGCGGCGAGGGATTCCGGCTGGTCCATCTCGCCATCGCCAAGGAAGGCCCAGACCTTGCGTCCCTGGTGCTGCTTGAGCCCGCGGTCTTCCAGGTAGCGCATGAAACGCGCCTGGTACGCAGCAGTGATCGGCCCCAGGCCCATGGACACCGTGGGGAACTGCCAGAAGTCCGGCATCAGCCGCGGATGCGGGTAGGAGGAAATGCCGTCGCGGTCGGTTTCGCGGCGGAAGTTGTCCAGTTGCTCCTCGCTCAGCCGCCCCTCGACGAAGGCCCGCCCGTAGATCCCCGGGGCCGAGTGGCCCTGGATGTACACCAGGTCGCCGGCGAAGTCTTCGGTGCGGCCACGGAAGAAGTGATCGAAGCCCACGTCGTAGAGCACCGCCGCCGAGGCGTAGGTGGCGATATGGCCACCGACCCCGGAGTGCTTGCCGGCGCGCAGGACCATGGCCAGGGCGTTCCAGCGGATATAGGCATTGAGGCGTTTCTCGATCGCCAGGTCGCCGGGATAGGGCAGCTCGCGCTGCGGGGCGATGCTGTTGATGTAGGGCGTGGTGATGCGCCCGTGCAGGTCGCCGTGCAGCGATACGTCGAAATCCAGCAGCTGGTCGATGAGGAAATGCGCACGCGGACGCCCTTCGACCTCGACCACCGAAGCGATCGAATCCAGCCACTCGCGGGTTTCCTGCGGGTCGGCGTCTTGCAGTAGGGAATGCGGGCTCATGGGGTGAATCACTCCTTGTATGAAGGGCGCCGCCGCGATGCAATTCGGCGGCCGGACGGATATGATTGCAGCTGCAACAATATCCCCTCATTCCGCATCTGATTGCAAATGCAATTACATCACCCCTTTGGAGACTGCATGACCCAACCCGCCCCCGATCTCTGGTTCAGCTTCGTCCGTGCCCACCGCTGCCTGATCCGCGAGATCGAGCGGCGCCTTGCCGAACAGCAGCTGCCGCCCTATGCCTGGTACGACGCCCTGTGGGGCATCGAGAGCGGCGCCGAGGGCGAGCGGCGCATGCATGAGCTGGCCGATGTCATGGCGATCGAGCGCTACAACCTCACCCGCCTGGTGGATCGCCTGGAGAAGGACGGCCTGGTGCAGCGCCTCAAGGCGCAGGGCGATGGCCGCGGCGCCATTGCGCGGATCACCGACGAGGGCCGCGCGCTGCGCAAGCGCATGTGGAAGGTGTACAAGCAGGCGGTCGACCAGCTGTTTCTCGCCGAGTTCGACGAGGCGCAGCAGCGCGCCTTCGCCAGTGCCCTGGAGGGCGCCGCCTGCAATGCCCGCCTTGGCGATCAGGAGAGGCCGTAGCGACGCAGCGCCTCGCTCAGGTCTGCGGTGGCCAAGGTGCCCTGCTCCACCAGGGCCTGCAAGGCGCTGTAGGCGATCCAGTTGCGCTCCAGGCGCTGGCCCGGCGCAAGGCTGTCGGCGCCCAGCGAAGTGAACGGTGCCTCGACATGCTCGGCCAGCTGTGCGGCGACGAACTCGGCATAGCCGGTCACCGCGATCACCGGTGCCTGGCTGCCTGCCAGGCAGTCATGCAGGTGCGCGCGTCGCGGGAGGTTTCGCGGATTGCGGTTCCAGCGCCGCACCGACGCGGCATCCCGGGCCAGGCGGGTGTAGCTGGGGCAGCTCCACACTTCGCTGTCGATATCCCAACCGCGCTTGAGCTGGACGGCGGCGGCGCGAACCTCTTCGAGCATTCGCCCTGCGCCCAGCAGGCGTACCTGTGCCGTACCGGACGCCGGTCCCGAGACTCGATACATGCCAAGCCAGGCTTGCTCCCGCGCGCAGTCGAGGGATTCGCCGGGGGCATCGTGCAGGGTCAGGTAGCAGAAGCCCGGCCGACCTTCCTGATAGAACTCGCGCAAGGCCCCGCCCACGATCACCCGGGCCTCCTCGGCGCAGGCCGGATCGAACGGCAGGCAGCGGCGGTTGGTCGCCAGCCACAGCGGCAACCACGGATGCGCGCCCTTGGCCCAGCGCGAGGGCGATGACTCGATATCGTTGAGGAAGATACCGCGCTCCGCCGTCTGCGCCGCCAGCATCGACAGGTGCGCCGAGGTACGCGAACGGGTCAGGTAGAACAGCGGGCGCTCGTCTTCGCGGGCATGCTCGCTGAACCACAGGGGCCAGGCGCTGATGGCGGTGGTGGCCGGGTCGCCGCCTGCGCGGTCATCGATCAGCCAGAACTGGTCCTTGCTGGCCGGGTCTTGTTGCAGCGACGCGATCAGCTCGCGCATCGCCAGCAATGGCGTAGGTCCCGGGCCGCCCGCCTGCTCGATGCCGAGCAGGCAGGCAGCGGCGGCGTGTCCGGTGTTTGGCGTGCGTTGCAGGTGCGGAGTGTCCATTGCAGTCGTCTCCTGTGGGCGCCCCTGGATGGGCGATGGAGACGGCAATGTAATTGCAACTGCAACAATAAAACCAGCCCTGATTGCGTTTCTCAGGCCTCGCCAGCGACGGCGTTCGTCTTCGCAGCGCGGTGCATGCCCAGGGTGAGCAACAGCGCAGCGGCAGCAATGGCGGCGGCGAGCCACAGATTGGCGAGCAGGCTTGCGCCATCCACCATCGTGCCGCCCAGCAGCGAGCCCAGGCCGATCGCAGCGTTGAACACCGCCACATACAGCGCAGTGGCGACTTCGATGGCCCGAGGCGCGGCATGCATCACCCAGGTCATCAGGCCCACGGATACACCGCCGTAGGCCAGCCCCCAGCCCAGCAGCAACAGGGCGCCGCCGAGGTTGGAGTTGCCGAGGCTGGCGAACAGCAGCGGTGTCAGCAACAGCCCCAGGGCGATGCAGGTCAGCACCCGTGCCGGCTGGTGCGCGGCACGAGTGCCACTGAGGAAATTGCCGATGATGCCATAGCCCAGCAGCAACACGCCGATCCATTGCCCGTCGAAGCCGGAGAACGACGACAGCAACGGACGGACGAAGGTGAAGGCCATGAAGTGGCTGACCACCAGCAACAGGGTCAATACCAGGCCGGCGACCAGCGCGCGATTGCCCAGTTGTTCGACGAACTGGCGCAACGTCGCCGAGCCATTGACCGGCAGCGGCGGCACCACCGCGAGGAACAACACCAGCACCGCCACGCTGAACGCCGCCATGGCCGCAAAGGCCCAGCGCCAGCCGGCGAAATCGCCCACCAGCGCGCCCAACGGCACACCCAGCACGGAGGCCGCCGCGACGCCGCCGAAGATGATCGAAGTGGCCAGCCCCAGCGAACGCGCGTCCACCAGGCGTATCGCCAGGCCGCCGGCGATGGCCCAGGTGCCACCGATGCAGAAACCGACCAGCACCCGCGCGGCCAGCATCCAGTGCCAGGTCGGTGCCAGGGCCGACGCCAGGTTGGCCAGGACCAGCAGGCCCAGCAGCACCGCGAGAATGACGCGCCGGTCGGTGCCACCGGCACCGATCACCACCAGCGGGGCGAACAGCGCGGCCAGCAAGGCAGGCAGCGAAAGCATCAGGCCGGCCGTGCCCAGGGAGGTGTCGAGCGCTTCGGCGACGGGGTTGAGCAGGCCGACCGGGAGCATTTCCGTGGTCACCACGGAGAAGATGGTGAGGGCCACGGCGGCTACGGCCAGCCAGGGGTTGCGGGAAGACGTGGGTGGCGTCATGACTCGGTCCTTGAATCGGCAGGAGGGGATACGCCGGGGAGTCTGCTTGGCTACGGGCAGATAGGGAAATGATTGAAATACATAGGGGGTATCGACGGTGTCGATGGGGCGAAAGGTGTCATATAAAGCAATGAAAACTGCGCAATTTCCGGCTTTCTTGTAGGCAATTTCCCAATCATACTTCCGCGCCGTCGCAGCCGTTGCACTCCTGGAAATGGGCACCTAGTCTTCGCCGGTCGCTGAGTTTTGGCGATCGGCTTTGACAGGCCGTTGGGAATTGAAGCGCTGGCTGACGCTATGGCGGCTGTGCGTGTGGGCACCTTCGGGTGCGCCAGGTTTTCTTCTATTCCCCTGGTCTGTCAACCCGCGCACAGCTGCCACCCTCTCGTTTGACAGCGCGTTCGTGGCATGCCCTTTCACGGAATAGGAGTACGTCATGAAAAAGCTGGTACCCGATCCCCCGCTGTCGGAGCAGTCCCCCAGCGACGCCCCACAGCATCCCGCAACCTCCTCCATCAAGACCGCACATGCCCACTTCGGCACCTGCAACGGCGCCCACGTCCCCCTGTTCGCCGTCTGCGCCGGCGCCAGTATCGAGGACGCACTGGTGCACCTGGCGATGACCCTCAAGGCGGCCTTCGAAACCAATGCCCAGGCCTGTGAAATGGTGGACCGGCGTTTCGCCGGGCTGCTCTGGGCCACCCAGCATTCGCTGGAGATTTCGGAAGCGGTAGTGGAATCACTGCTGCGCGGGATCAAGGGGCAGGCTGATCCCATGTAGACACCGCATAACTCATTGATTCAGAGCGGACCCTGTGGGAGCGGGTTCACCCGCGATTACGGTGGTGGATTCACCGACGCAATCGCGGCGGTCCGGCGTCCCGGTGAACCCGCTCCCACAGGTACCGTGATAGCAACCAGAGATATCAAATTGACATCCCTCTTTGCCCGACGCTACGCTCATCCCCTCCCCCCACGACCCCAGCCACCATGACCTTGCGCGACCAACTCCACCGAGACGGTTACATCCTGCTGCGCCAGGCCATCCCGGCCGACTGGCTGGACGCGCTGCGCGATGCCTTCGACGCCGGCTCGCGGCCTTCCCACGAATGGCCGTTGCCTCGCCGCGCTGACTGGCTGCATTCGCTGCTCGACACCGACCCGACGATCCAGGCGGTATGCCGCCTGCCTGCGGTACTGGCAGCCGTGGGCGCACTTATCGGCGAGCGTTTCTTCCTGTCCCAGGTGGAAGGCCGCGATCCACTGCCCGGCGGCGGCTACCAGCGCCTGCACCGCGACATGTGGGTCGAGCGCCCCGGCGACTCCATCGCCGCCATGGCCTACTTCGACGACTATGGCCCGGAGAACGGCGCAACCCGCCTGATACCGGGCAGCCACCGCATCGAGGCGATAGACCTCGACGATGAAACCCCGGCGATACAGCTGTCCGGGCACGCCGGCGACGTGCTGGTCTTCGACGTCGACCTGGTCCACGGCGCCAGCCTCAACCCCTCGGGGGCACGCCGCCGCTCGATCCTGGCCGGCTACAGCGCGGAACGCACCTACGCCTCGCTGCAACAGACCGAGCACCTGCGCAATGTGCGCATGGACACCCGCGAGCGCTTCGAGCCGGCGGATTTCACACTGCCCTGAACGGCCCGTCGTAGCCGCACGCATGGCGCCGGGCCGGCAAACATGCTCCAATCCGCCCCGCTCCGTCCCACCTTCAAGGCCTTCCCCATGTCCCAAGCCACCGACGACACTTTCTACGACCGCGCCGACGCCCATATCAACCTGGCCAACCAGCAGATCGAAAGCCTCCAGGACCTGGGCAAGGTCAGCGCCTCGATGACCTTCGGCGCCAGCCGCTTCAACGCCTGGATGAGCGCCCGCAGCTTCAAGTCGGCCGACGAGATGGCCGCGGCACGGGAGGAGTTGCTGAAGTACTTCAGCGAGCAGTACCGCATGATGCTGGAAGACAACCTCGACGATCACATCGCCAATTTCGACCGTTACATGCTCGGCAACCAGGGCTGATCCGCGCCGCCTCGCGAACATGTCGAATCTTTCATCGAAGCCGCCCTCCACGGCCCGCGCAGCGGCTCTACACTGAGCCTGTGAAAGGTCAAGCGAAGCGCTTGACCCATCCCTTTCACGGGCGTATGGTGCGCCGCAATTTCTCATCACACAGGAGTCCTGCCTTGGACAGTTGCCCCAGTCGATTGCGACAGGTCTGAACAGCGAGCACGTCCGGCAGCCTTTCTCCTGCCACTGTCTCGCTGATCACAGCGGACAGTGGCGATCCGCATCCCGTCCGGGATGACGCATCCCCATTCTCCCTCCCCGCCTCCCCAGGCCGCACTCGAGCGGCCCGGCGACGCGCGGTGACCTTTCGCCATCCAGAACCCGAATTCGCGCCGGTCGACGACCTGCGCCAGCGCCGGCCCCTGGCCGGAGAAAGAGGTGAATCATGGATTGGAAAGTCTTTCTGCTGCGCGCCGCCGCAGCCCTCGTCCTCGGTGCCCTGATCGGCGCCGAACGACAACTGCGCCAGCGCCTCACCGGCCTGCGCACCAACGCCCTGGTCAGCACCGGCGCCTGCCTGTTCGTGCTGATGACCCAAAGCGTGCCTGGCCTTGCCAGCGACGCCTCGCGCATCGCCGCCTACGTGGTCTCCGGCATCGGTTTCCTCGGCGGTGGCGTGATCATGCTCGACGGCCTCAACGTGCGCGGTCTCAACACCGCCGCCACCCTGTGGTGCACCGCCGCCATCGGCGTGCTGTGCAGCATGGGCCTGCTGCTGGAGGCCGCGCTGGGCAGCCTGGTGGTGCTCTGCGCCAACATCCTTCTGCGCGACATCGCCCAGCGCCTGAACCATCAGGACGTGGTGCCCGCCAGCGAGTCCGAGCAGCGCTACAGCGTCGAGATCGTCTGCCGCGCCGAGGATGAAATCCAGGTGCGCAGCCTGATGCTGCACAGCTTCGACGGCGCCAGCCTGCGCCTGCAGTCGCTGCACAGCGAGGACCAGGCCAACCCGGTGAAGCTGGAAGTGCGCGCCGAACTGCTCGGCAATCACGACGCCACCAGCCAGCTGGAACGCCTGGTCAGCCGCATCAGCCTGGAAAAAGGCGTCAGCTCGGTGCGCTGGCAAGTCTTCGAACTGGCCGCTGACTGAAGCGGCCTTCCCACCCACCCGACAGGAGCATCCGGAGCCCGGCCATGAACCCCGACCCCAGTCCCGTAGCACCCAGACCCCGGCCGGGCGGCCGCTAGCGAGTTCTCCTCGCGCTGTCGCCCGGCCTGCCCGGCGGCAGCGCGCACCCTGCGCTCCGCAAACCCTTTTGGTGGTCGCGCCGACGCGACCGCCCAGGAGTGCATCATGCTCTTCAAAACCTTCGGCCGGCGCTTGCTGGCCCTGTTCGACCACGGCCTGAGCCGCCACTTCCGCCGCCAGGCGATCCTTGAACTGCTGCGCAACGGCCAGGCCCGCGGGAACCTCCCGCCTGACTTCGTGCGCCAGCTGGCACAGGTCGCCGAGTTCGACAACGACGCCCTCTTCCAGCACTTCGGCAGCCGTGCCGAAGGCCTGGACCCCGGCCGCGTGGAAGCCATTCGAGCCAAGGCCGGCGCCAACGTGGTCGACCAGGAAAAACCCGTCTCGCCGCTGCGCCACCTGTGGTGGTGCTACCGCAACCCGTTCAACCTGCTGCTCAGCCTGCTCGCGCTGGTGTCGTGGATTACCGAGGACATCAAGGCCGCCGCAGTGATCGGCAGCATGGTGCTGATCTCGACCTTGCTGCGTTTCTTCCAGGAGTCGCGCTCGAACCGCGCCGCCGAACGCCTGAAAACCCTGGTGGCCAACACCGCCAGCGTGCTGCGTCCGGGGGTGCCGGGTGCCGACCGGCGCGGCGCGGTGGAAATCCCCTTCCGCGACCTGGTGCCTGGCGATCTGGTGCTGCTTTCCGCCGGCGACATGATCCCCGCCGACCTGCGCGTGCTGGAAGCCAAGGACCTGTTCGTCAGCCAGGCCGCGATCACCGGCGAATCGCTGCCGGTGGAGAAGTTCGCCCAGCCCCATCGCGGCGCCGCCGGCAGCCCGCTGGAGCGCGACAACCTGTGCTTCATGGGCACCAACGTGGTCAGCGGCAGCGCCCGCGCGCTGGTGGTCGGCACCGGCCAGCACAGCTATTTCAGCAACCTCGCCGAGCGGGTGCTGAGCAGTGACCGCGAACCCACCGCGTTCCAGCAAGGGGTGAACAAGGTCAGCTGGCTGCTGATCCGCTTCATGCTGGTGATGGCGCCGCTGGTGCTGCTGCTCAATGGCTTCACCAAGGGCGACTGGCTGGAGGCATCGCTGTTCGCCCTGTCCATCGCGGTGGGCCTGACCCCGGAAATGCTGCCGATGATCGTCACCTCGACCCTGGCCAAGGGTGCGGTGGTGCTGTCGCGCAAGAAAGTCATCGTCAAGCGTCTCGACGCCATCCAGAACTTCGGCGCCATGGACGTGCTGTGCACCGACAAGACCGGCACCCTGACCCAAGACCGCATCGTCCTGGAGCGGCATACCGACGTGCTCGGCACCCGGTGCGATGCCGTGCTCGACGACGCCTGGCTCAACAGCCACTACCAGACCGGGCTGAAGAACCTGCTCGACGTGGCGGTGCTGGAGCATGCCGACAGCGGGCGCATGGCGCGCCTCGGCGAGCAGTTCGCCAAGGTCGACGAGATCCCGTTCGACTTCCAGCGCCGGCGCATGTCGGTGGTGGTCGGCGAGCGTGGCGACGGCCATCGGCTGATCTGCAAGGGCGCGCTGGAGGAAGTGCTGGCGGTGTGCAGCCGGGTGCGCATCGGCGATCAGGACGTGGCGCTCGACGCCGCGCTGCTGGAGCGCATCCGCAAGCATACCGCCAGCCTCAACGACGAGGGCCTGCGGGTGGTCGCGGTGGCGGTCAGGCAGTTGCCGGCGGCACGCGAACAGTACCGGGTGGCCGATGAAAGCGACCTGCTGCTGACCGGCTACATCGCCTTCCTCGACCCGCCACGGGACACCACCGCCGCAGCCCTGCGTGCGCTCGCCAGCCAGGGCGTGGAGGTGAAGGTACTGACCGGCGACAACGAGCGCGTGACCCGCCGCGTCTGCCGCGAGGTCGGCCTGGCGCTGAAAGGCATGCTGCTGGGCAGCGACATCGACGCCCTTGGCGACCGCCAGCTAAGCGAGCGCGCCGCCGAGTGCAACCTGTTCGCCCGCCTCACCCCGGCGCACAAGGAACGCATCGTGCGCCTGCTGCGCCAGCGCGGGCACGTGGTCGGCTTCATGGGCGACGGCATCAACGACGCCCCGGCGCTGCGGGCGGCGGACGTGGGCATCTCGGTGGATTCGGCGGTGGACATCGCCAAGGAAGCGGCGGACATCATTCTCCTGGAGAAGAGCCTGATGGTCCTGGAGGAAGGCGTGGTCGAAGGCCGCAAGACCTTCGCCAACATGCTCAAGTACATCAAGATGACCGCCAGCTCCAACTTCGGCAATGTCTTCAGCGTGCTGGTGGCCAGCGCCTTCCTGCCGTTCCTGCCGATGCTGCCGCTGCACCTGCTGGTGCAGAACCTGCTGTACGACGTGTCCCAGACCGCGATCCCGTTCGACAACGTCGACGCCGAGCAACTGCGCAGCCCGCAGCGCTGGAAGGCCGAGGACATCGGGCGATTCATGCTGTTCTTCGGGCCGCTGAGCTCGATCTTCGACATCCTGACCTATGCGCTGATGTGGTTCGTCTTCGCCGCCAACACGCCTGGGCAGCAGACCCTGTTCCAGTCCGGCTGGTTCGTCGAAGGGCTGCTGTCGCAGACCCTGGTGGTGCACCTGATCCGCACCCGCAAGCTGCCGTTCGTGCACAGCCGTGCGGCCTGGCCGTTGCTGGCGATGACCGCGGTGATCGTGGCCATCGGCGTGCTGCTGCCGATGTCGCCGCTGGCGGGGTACTTCAAGCTGCAGACGCTGCCGTGGACGTACTTCCCGTTCCTGGTGGCGATCCTGGTGGGGTACGTGGGGGTAGTGCAGGTGATGAAGGGCTGGTTTGCCCGGCGTTATGGCTGGAAGTAAACCAGGCTTGCTCGTAATCGCTTCGTCGGGGTTGGCTTGCCTGCAGGGGCAGCCCAGCCCCTCAAGGATAAATAGAGACGCTTCCTACAAGATCAATCGATCTCATCCCACATCAATCCAATAAGAACTGGACCATCATTCTCCGCCTTTACCTACCCACCTGCTCAAGCACTTCATGCAGCACCCAAGGTAGACAAGCGACCACCGCCCCCTTCTCAGTCCTACAAATCAGCAGCGACCGTGAATTACAAGAACAAGCTCATCGAGCATTACTTCAACCTTGCAAGCGCAGACCTGGCAGCGGAAATGCCCACCGGGGAGGACGCACGGTTTTCTCCTGAGTTCGAGATGCTTGAGGCCGAGCTGGCCAAGGATCTCTCGCTGCACGATGCAAACGAGGTCGACTGGCAGAAAGTGCTCGCCGGTTGCGAGCATTTCCTTGGAACACTCGGCAAAGACCTGCGTGTCGCCATCTGGTTGACCTGGGCCCTGCACCAGCGCGAATCGTTCACCGGGTTGGTGGCTGGCCTGACGCTCCTGCACCATCTATGCGAATCATTCTGGCCAACCCTGCATCCACGGAAGTCGCGGACCCGTGTCGCGGCCTTCAACTGGCTCCTGCCCCGTCTCGACAAGGCAATTTCCGGACACCTGGCAATCGCTGAGCAGTTGCCCTTGTTCAGACACTTGGCGCAAGTGCTTCGCGACCTTGAAAAGACGCTTTCCCAGCATCTGGGATCGGAAGCCCCACTGCTTTTGCCTCTTTCCCGGCGCCTTGAGGACATGGTCGCTCGTTCGGGCCTCGACCAACCCACCCAGGGCAGCGTTGGAGCAGCAATCGCCCAGGTACGGGAGGTGGCCACCCGTGTGCTGTCGTCTAGCGTTTGCATAGACAGCGAGAAAGAGGCTGACAAGTGCCTGCGCACACTGCAGGAGCACGCCAGGCCGCTGTGTACCTACTGGCTCAAACAGAAAGTCAGTGACATCCGCGCATTGCGTCTCTCCCGCACCTTGCTGTGGCTACCTATCGAAGGCCTTCCTGAGCACAACACCGAACGCATGACCTCCTTGCGTGGCATTGCGGCTGAAAAAGTCCTTCGTTTCCGTGAACTGTTCGAGCAAGGCAAGTATGCAGACCTGCTCATGGACATCGAATCGGCAGTCGCGCGCGCCCCCTTCTGGCTCGATGGACAGCGCATGGCATGGGAGTGCCTGCAAGCGCTTCAGGCCGAGCAGGCGAGCCGCGAGCTGGAGATCCAGTCCTCCCTTTTCCTTCAACGCCTGCCCGGGCTCGAAACCCTGCAATTTCACGACGGAACTCCTTTTGCAGACCTGCAGACACGCGCGTGGCTGAGTGCTCATGTAATGCCTCATGCGAGATCCACACCAGCCTCGCCGGCGACCGCCCCCGTACCTGGAAATCCTGTGCAGCCGCGCTGGGAGTCCGCCCTTGCCGAGGCGCTCGTCGCCCTCGACAAATCCGGCCTCAAGGCCGCAGTCCAGCAGCTCAAACATGACATGAAGGTCGCGACAGGCGGTCGGGAGCTCTTCCTCTGGCAACTGGCGATCGCCCGCCTCTGCATCGCGGGCAAAAAGTACGAGCTGGCCAAGCCGCAGCTCGAAGCGCTCGATCAACGGCTACAGGACTCGAACCTGGGTGAGTGGGAGCCGGCGCTCGTTCTCGAGGTTCTCGCGCTACTGCATGACTGCTGCGACCACTTGCCCCAGAACCATGCGGTTCGGGAACGCAAGGAAGAAATACACCGGCGACTGTGTCACCTCGATCCCGAGGCAGTACTCGAATAAACCTTTTCCCCACCCAGAAATGGAGACAGCTAATGGCCAAAGACGGCTCTGTGGCACCCAAGGAACGCATCAACGTTACCTACAAACCTGCGACGGGCAACGCCCGCGAGGAAACCGAGCTGCCGCTGAAACTGATGGTGCTCGCCGACTTCACACAACGTAAGGATGAGCGGCGCATCGAGGATCGCAAGCCGATCAGCATCGACAAGCACAACTTCGACGACGTGCTGGCCAAACAGGAGATACAGCTGACGATTGCCGTTCCCAATCGCCTGCAGGACGAAGCAACCGAGGACGAGCTTGCCCTGCAGCTGCGCATCCAGTCGATGAAGGACTTTCATCCTGATCGGCTGGTCGAGCAGGTACCGGAACTCCAGAAGCTGATGGAACTGCGTAACGCACTGGTTGCGCTCAAGGGGCCACTTGGCAACGCCCCGGCCTTCCGCAAGGCCATCGAGAACGCACTGGAGACACCTGAATCACGCGACCGGGTGCTCAACGAACTCGGTCTGGTCTCTACCCCAGCAACGGACGCTTGACCTCCACCACAAGGAAACCCTCCATGAGTACCAGCGCAACTGCAGCAATCCAGCAATCGACTGAAGACGCGGGCATCCTCGACCGCATCATCGCTGAAACCAAGTTGACCCCCGAGGACGACGGCTACCTGATCGCCAAGCGGGGCGTGTCCGCATTCATCGAAGAGTTGCTCAAACCGCAGAACGGCGGCGAGCCGGTGAAGAAAGCGATGGTCGACAGGATGATCGCGCAGATCGACGCCAGGCTCAGCGAGCAAGTCGACCAGATCCTTCACCACAGCGAATTCCAGGCGCTGGAATCAACCTGGCGTGGCCTCAAGATGCTGGTAGACCGCACCGAGTTCCGCGAAAACGTCAAGCTCGAGATCCTCAACGCATCGAAGCAGGACCTGCTGGATGACTTCGAAGACAGCCCGGAGGTCGTCGAGTCAGGACTCTACAAACATGTCTACAGTGCCGAATACGGCCAGTTTGGCGGAGAGCCGGTAGCGGCCATGATCGCCAACTACTACTTCGATCCCAGCGCACCGGACATCAAGACCCTGCAATACGCATCCCGTGTCGCCAGCATGGCCCATGCCCCGTTCCTCTCCTCCGCAAGCCCGAAGTTCTTCGGCCTCGAAAGCTATACCAGCCTGGCGGACATCAAGGATCTCAAGGACCATTTTGCAAGCCCGCAATTCAGCAAGTGGCAATCCTTGCGCCAGGAAGAGGACGCCCGCTACATCGGCCTGACCACACCTCGATTCCTGCTGCGTGAACCCTATGGCGTGGAAAGCAATCCGGCCAAGAGCTTTGCCTTCAATGAAAATGTCGCCAATCACCACGAGGACTACTTGTGGGGCAACACCGCCTTCGCTTTGGCCACGCGGATTACCGACAGTTTCGCCAGGTTCCGCTGGTGCCCGAACATCATCGGCCCGCAAAGCGGCGGCGCGGTAGAAGACCTGCCATTGCATCATTTCCAGAGCATGGGCGAGATCGAAACCAAGATCCCGACGGAAGTGCTGGTTTCCGACCGGCGCGAGTACGAGTTGGCCGAGGAAGGTTTCATCACCCTGACCATGCGCAAAGGCAGTGACAACGCGGCCTTCTTTTCTGCCAACTCGGTTCAGAAACCCAAGTACTTCGGAAACAGCGAGGAAGGCAAGACCGCCGAGCTGAACTACAAGCTCGGTACACAGTTGCCTTATCTGTTCATCATCAACCGCCTCGCCCACTACATCAAAGTGCTGCAGCGCGAGCAGCTCGGTGCCTGGAAGGAACGCACCGATCTCGAAAACGAGTTGAACAAGTGGATTCGCCAGTACGTCGCCGACCAGGAGAACCCGAGTGCGGAAGTCCGTGGCCGACGTCCCCTTCGCGCTGCCGAGATTATGGTCAGCGATGTGCAAGGAGAGCCAGGCTGGTACCGGGTAGGTCTCAATGTGCGCCCACACTTCAAGTACATGGGGGCTGATTTCACCCTGTCGCTGGTCGGCAAGCTGGACAAGGAATAACGCCGGCCATGTCGAGACACGGCAGCCTGTTCGAGCGCTTGAACCGTGCCTCTGGCCCTGGCGATGACCTGCCCGGACACGCCAGCACCACGGCGTCGGTGGCAAACCATCTGGCCAGGATGCTCAGCACTCGCGCCGGCAGCGTACAAACGCTGCCGGACTATGGCCTGCCGGATTTCAATGACCTGCGCTTCAGCCTCCACGACGCCCTGAGCCAGGCCCGCAGCGCGATCGAACGCTTCATCGAAGCCTATGAACCGCGCTTGAGCCAGGTTCGGGTGACGTCATTACCCCATGCCCTGGATCACCTGACGCTGGCCTTCTGCATCGACGGTCTGCTGGAGATCCAGGGCGAAAAATACCCTGTCCACTTTATTGCCAACCTCGATGGAAGCGGCCAGGTCACGTTACGCCAAGGAGCATTCGATGTCCGGTAAACCCGCTGCCCGAACGGGAGATCCAACCACCCCTGGCCAGAGCAATCCAATCAACAGCGGCTCGTCCAATGTGCTCTTCGACGGGCTGCCAGCGGCACGCGAAGGCGATACCAGCGAATGCGGCAGCGAGTTGTGCGGCCGCTTGAGTTCAACGGTGCTGATCAATGGCAAAGCCGCTGCCAGGGTCGACAGCGAGGGGAGCGCAGGCAACGTGGTGACAGCTGGCTCCGCGACGGTACTCATTGGCCGCTAGCCGACCTGGCACGCTCGACACCCTTGTCTCGAAACCACCATTTCCCAGGCCGCCTGCAAAACACGGAAGTACCGATGTCACTCAACCACTACTACCAAAGCGAACTCACCGCCCTGCGCCAACTCGGCAAGCGCTTCGCCGAGCGCAATCCGGCCTTGGCACCGTTCCTTGGGGAAACGGGTCGGGACCCGGATGTGGAGCGGCTGCTCGAAGGTTTCGCGTTTCTAACCGGTCGGCTGCGACAGAAGCTCGATGACGATTTGCCGGAGCTCACACACTCCCTGATGCACCTGCTCTGGCCCAACTACATGCGACCGCTACCGGCATTCGGCATGTTGCAGTTCGAACCCACGACGGATGCGGGCTCATCTCGACAGGTACCTCGCCATACGCCGGTGCAAGCCGAAGCACTGGAGGGTGTGCACTGCCGGTTTCAAACCGCTTACGACACCGAAGTACTGCCCCTTGCACTCCAGGGCCTGGACTATGCCGTCACAGGCGACGGAGCCGTGCTGTCCTTGAAGCTGATGCTCAGCGCCACTGGCCAGCTCGCGGACCTGGATCTCACGCGGCTACGGTTGCACCTGTCAGGGGAACGCTATATCAGCCAGCAGCTTTACCTGAGCCTGCTGCAGCACCTCGACCACGTCCAGCTGCAATTGCTGGATGCCAGCGGCATCGCCCTGGAGGACAGCTGCGACAGCCAACTGGGGCCGCAAAACCTGAAGCCTGTCGGCTTTGCCGAAAACGAAGCGCTGGTGCCCTACCCGCTGAATACGTTCCGGGGCTACCGCCACCTGCAGGAATACTTTGCCTTCCCGGAAAAATACCTGTTCGTGGACCTGGAGGGTCTCGATGTCATCAGGCAGCATCCGCAAAACATCCTCGAACAAGCCCGGGGCCTGTCCCTGCGCTTCAATTTCCGTGGACCTGGCGCACAACGCATCCAGCCAACCCTGGACAACATCCGCCTGTATTGCACGCCCATCGTCAATCTGTTCAGCGACGATGCAGTACCCCTGCGCATGGACGGTAAACAGGACCGCTACCCGCTTCTTGCAGGTACTCACAACCCCCTGCATCACGGGGTGTTTTCGGTCGACAAGGTGACTGGTTGGGAGCCCGGTGGCATCGGCCACACCGAGTACGTACTGTTCGAATCCTTCGAACACGACGACACCCATGATTACCGCGAAGCCAGGCCTCACTACAGCGTTCGACAGGAACCGTCAGTAACGTCCGACCGCCTGGATACCTACCTTTGCTTCGGTCAACGCCACGCCCGCAATCTCGAAACCATCTCCGTCGAACTCACCTGCACCAACCAGAACCTCCCCCGGCAGTTGAACGCAGGCCAGGTCTGCCTACCCTGCGTGGGCACGCCTGCCTCGCTTCAGTTCCGCAACATCGGGCGGATCACTCCGAGTTACGCCCCGCCGTTGCACCGCGACTTCCTGTGGAAACTGATCAGCAACATGTCGCTGAACTACCTTTCGCTGGCCAACGTCGAGGCCCTCAAGGTCATTCTCGAAACCTACGACCTGCCGCGCTACTACGACAAGAACGCAGAGAAAGTCAGCCGCAAATTGCTTGCCGGGCTGACCCACATACGCCACGAACCCACCGATCGACTGTACCGCGGCTTGCCTGTACGCGGCGTGCGCACCCGACTGAGCGTCGACACCAGCGACGCCTGCGGCGAGGGCGAACTGTACCTGTTCGCATCGGTGCTCAATGAATTCTTCGCACTTTACGCCAGCTTGAACTCGTTCCATGAGCTCCACGTGTACAGCGCCCAGGGAGAGAACTACCAATGGACACCCCGCATGGGGCAGCAGCCCCTGCTCTGACGCGATTGAGCCAGGGCATTCGTGAATACAGCCTATTCCAGGGCATGCAGCGTGTCTTGACGCAGCTTGCACAAGCCAACCCTGGCCTCAGTCAAGAGCAGGTGTTCGAGCAACTGGAGTTCCAGGCCAACCCGAGCATGGGCTTCCCGGTCAGCGAGATCGATCGCGTGCACTTCTTTGAAGAGCACGGCATGTTGCGTGCCCGCTTGCGCATCAATCTGCTGGGCCTGTTCGGTGCAGCCTCACCACTGCCCTTGTTCTATGCCGAGCAAGCGGTGGCCGACAGCGATGGCGGCCACTGCACCCGCGACTTCCTGGATGTGTTCAACAACCGGTTGCAACGACTCTTGTTGCAGATCTGGCAGAAGTATCGCTACCACGCGAGTTTTCGTCGCGACGCGACCGACGCGTTCTCCGAGCAATTGTTCGCACTGATCGGGCTCGGCGGAGCACAGATTCGCCGGACTGCTGAGCTGGACTGGAAACGCCTGTTGCCCTACCTGGGCTTGCTCAGCCTGCGGGCTCACTCCGGCGCCTTGATCGAGTCGGTCCTGCGCTACTACTTCAAACACGAAGCGCTGTTCATAGAGCAATGCATGGCACGGCGCATCGCCATTCCCTCCGACCAGCAGAACGCCCTGGGGCAAACAAACCACCAGCTCTGCGAAACCGCCGTGCTCGGCGAATACACCGTCGACGGCGGTAGCCAGTTCCGCGTGCACATCCAGCAACTGGGCTGGGATCAGTTGCACACCTTTCTCCCCATAGGCGACGACTACCGGCCGCTGTGCGCGCTGGTGCGCTTCACCCTGCGAGATCCCCTGAGCTACGACATCCAGTTGCGCCTGCGCCCGGAGGAAATCCGTGAGCAGCGCATTGGCGAAGACAACCAGTGCCATCTGGGATGGACCAGTTGGCTGGGCCATGAACACGCAGACGGCATCGTCACATTGAACAGCGCCGTAGAGGACTGCACACCATGATCAACGTAGACCTGCAACATCTGGTACAGGCCATGGACGCCGCCAGCAAAGCCGACCTGGAGCGCAGTGCAGAACGCTGCCTGCACCGCGGTGGACACAAGATCCTGATCGAGGACCTGCTGCTCGGCCTGCTGGAGCGGCCCGACGGCCTGCTGAGGCGGGGGTTGCAGGATGCCGGAATCGAAGCAGGCGAACTCGCCCGACTCCTGCAGGTCAGCAATGGCCACAGCGAATCGCGCAACCCGGTCTTTGCTCCCGAACTGGTCCAGTGGCTGCAGGATGCCTTGTTGCTGGCAACCGTGGAGCTGCGTCGGCCTTGTATCGACGAGGCCGCATTGCTCCTGTCGCTGCTGGGTGCCCCCATGCGCCATGCCGGCACTCGCTATCAACCGCTGTTGTCGCGCCTTGACACGCAGCGGTTGCGTGACCATGCCCTCGCCAATGCCGCGCCCCCTACTTCCGTCGACAGCGCGGTCTCCCTGCCTGCCGACTCAGCGCTTCAGCGTTTCACCCATGACCTGACGCAACGGGCCCGGGACGGCAAGCTGGACCCGGTGCTATGCCGCGACAACGAAATCCGGCAAATGATCGACGTCCTCGCCCGTCGTCGCAAAAACAACCCGATCGTGGTCGCCGAGGCAGGTGTCGGCAAGACGGCGCTTGTCGAGGGACTGGCCTTGCGCATCATCGCCGACGAGGTCCCCGACGCCCTCCGGCAGGTTCGCCTGTTGGCGCTCGACCTTGGCCTGCTGCAGGCCGGCGCCAGCATCAAGGGCGAATTCGAACGCCGTCTGCAGGGCGTCATCGATGAAGTGAAGAGCGCTACGCATCCCGTCATTCTGTTCATCGACGAGGCTCACACCCTGATTGGCGCGGGCGCCCAGGCCGGCAGCTCCGATGCCGCCAACCTGCTCAAGCCCGCGCTGGCCCGTGGCGAGCTGCGCACCATCGCGGCCACCACCTGGAGCGAGTACAAGAAGTACTTCGAAAAAGACCCCGCCCTGGCCAGACGCTTCCAGCCCATCCAACTGCACGAACCCCGTGTCGACGAGGCGATCACCATCCTGCGGGGCCTGGCCCCCGTCTACGAGCAGAGCCACGGGGTCTACCTGCGTGACGATGCCGTGGTGGCCGCAGCCGAATTGTCCGCACGCTACCTGTCCGGTCGCCAACTGCCGGACAAGGCTGTCGACGTGCTCGACACGGCCTGCGCCCGGGTACGCATCAGCCTGGCAGCCGCACCCGAGGCCCTGGAGCGATTGCGCAACGAACGCGCCGAGGGCGAGCGTCATTGCCGGGCACTTCAGCGCGATCTCGATGCCGGCCTGCCGGTCGACACCCAGGCGCTCCAGGCGCTGCATCACAGGCTGGAGGAAGTGAGCCAGGCGACCCTCGAACTGGAGACGCAATGGACGCTGCAACGAGACCAGGCCCGACGCCTGCTGGACCTGCGCCAGCGCTGTGCAGCATTGCGCCAGTCAGCAACGCGGGACGGCGTGGCGGATCCCGAGCTGAACGAGCTGGAAAACACCGTACGGGATCTCCAGGCCAGCCTCGCCCATGCCCAGCGCGAGCAACGCCTGGTCAGCCACGAAGTCTGCCCGCGCCTGGTGGCCGAGGTCATCAGCCACTGGACTGGCGTACCGCTTGCGCAACTGGCCCGGGAGCACAGCCAGGCAGTGGCCGACTTCGCCCCGGCGCTGCAACGGCGACTGCTGGGACAACCCCAGGCTGTCCAAGCGCTGGACCGGGCGATGCGCGCCAGTGCCGCAGGGCTTGGCCGTCGCGATGCGCCGGCCGGGGTCTTTCTTCTGGTGGGCCCCAGTGGCGTGGGCAAGACGGAAACCGCCCATGCGCTGGCCGACCTGCTGTATGGCGGCGAACGCTTCCTGACCACCATCAACATGACCGAGTTCCAGGAAAAGCACAGCGTATCCCGTCTCATCGGTTCGCCACCGGGCTACGTCGGTTATGGCGAAGGCGGCATGTTGACCGAGGCCGTGCGGCAGAAACCCTACTCGGTCCTGCTGCTCGACGAGGTGGAGAAAGCCGATCCGGATGTGCTGAACCTCTTCTACCAGATCTTCGACAAAGGCGTGGTCAACGACGGCGAGGGTCGTGAAATCAGCTTGCGCAACACGCTGATCCTGATGACCTCGAACCTGGCCAGCGAGCAGATCACTGCGCTGTGCTCCGCTGACCAGCAGCCCTGCGCGGATGCGTTGGAGCAGGCCATCCAGCCGACACTGAGCCGCCATTTCAAACCCGCCTTGCTGGCGCGCATGCGAGTCGTTCCGTATTTCCCGGTCAGCGGACAAGTCCTGCACGACCTGGTACGGCTCAAGCTCCAGCGCTTCGCCGAACGCCTGGCCCAGCGTCAACTGGCGTTCACCCATGCCGAGTGCCTGGTCGAGCATCTTGCCGGGCGATGCGCAGGCAGTGACAGCGGTGCGCGCCTGATCGATCACCTGCTCGACCAGCACCTGCAACCGCTGGTGGTCGATCGCTTGCTGGCCGCCATTGCCGGCGGTGAGCCGGTCGATCGGGTGCATGCCTGCCTCGACAGCCAGGGAGCGATCACCTGTGAGTTCGCATGAAAGCCCGCTCCGCCAGGAAACGAGCGGCCTGCTCGAACACCTGGCGGAACTGGCCCGTCTGCAAGACTCCAGCCGCCTGCAGGAAGCGCTGGTAATGGCCGCGGCGCGCCTGGCCGAATGTCCGCTGAGCCAGTTGTATGTGCTGGACCATACCGGTACCAGCCTGACAAGGGTCAGTGCCTGGAACGATGGGCAGCTGCAGCCGCAGTCGGCCAGCAGCGTGCCGCGCAACTACCTCGACGAGCCACTGCTGCAGTTCTGCCTCGGGCAGGAACAGACCCTGAGCATCCCCCAGCTGGATAACGGCGTGTACCAGAGCGGCTTCCTGCCCGACGACGGGACCGCGTGGCGCAGCCTGCTCTGCCTGCCATTGCGGGATACGAAGCCGGGCTTGCAGGGGGTGCTGCTGGTGGCCGACCGGCGTAGTCGTGAGCTGGAGCCCGAATCCACTGTGCTCAGCCACCTTGGGCACTTCGTGATAAGCCAGTTGGGATTGCTGCAACGACTGCACCCCACCCGCCCGTCATCGCCGAAACGCGCCCTCGCGCCGGTAGCGGGTAACTACGGCCTGCTGGGCAACAGCCCCTGCATGCACGGCGTCCACCAGCTGATCTCGAAAGTGCTGGCATTCCCGGTCAGCGTGCTGATCACCGGAGAGACCGGAACCGGCAAGGAACTGGTGGCGCGGGCCATCCACGACCACGGAGCACGTGCCAGCCGCAGCTTCATCGTGCAGAACTGTGCCTCCCTGCCGGAAAACCTGCTGGAAAGCGAACTGTTCGGCTACCGCCGTGGCGCCTTCACCGGCGCCGACAGCCACCATCAGGGCCTGTTCGATGCCGCCAATGGCGGCACCTTGTTCCTCGACGAAATCGGCGACATGCAGTTGCCGCTGCAAGGCAAGTTGTTGCGCGTGCTGCAGGAAGGTGAAGTCCGGCCGCTGGGCAGCAACAAGACCCACAAGGTCGATGTGCGCATCATCGCGGCCACCCATCACGACCTCGAACACCTGGTGGAGACCGGGCGTTTCCGCAGGGACCTGTTCTATCGCCTGTCGTGCTTTCCCATCCCGTTGCCGCCATTGCGCGAGCGTGGCGCAGACATCGGCGCACTGGCCGCGCACTTTGCCGACGCGTGCTGTGCCGCGTGGCAGCGCCCGCCTTGTGCCTGGTCGCAGGACGCCTTGCGACTGCTCGACACCTATGACTTCCCCGGCAACGTGCGCGAGCTCAAGGCGCTGGTCGAGCGCGCCGTGTTGCTCTGTGAAGGCGATGAACTGCAGCCCTGCCACCTGAACCCGCGGCTGCATCGTGCGACATCGGTGCAACCGCAGAGCCTGCGCGAGCGCCTGGAGCACCACGAGCGCCGCGTATTGCTCGACAGCCTGCGCCGCAACCGAGGCAACCAGAGCGAGTCGGCGCGCGAGCTGGACGTGACGCGTCGCACCTTCATCAACCGCATGGAGCGGCTCGGCATCAAGCCTGCCGAGCACGGCTTCAGCCAGCGCAAGGCATGACCCGGTCATCCGCTCGCGTTGTTACCCATCCGCAAGGAGCCCTGCCATGTACCCGTTTCCAACTGACACCCCGACCCGCTTCACCCTCTCGATGCCCGGGGCGGACCACGATTTCAAGGTGCTGTCGTTCAAAGGGCGCGAAGCGCTCAACCAGCCTTACCGGTTCGACGTCGAACTGGTCAGCGAGCGGGCCGACCTGGCACTGGAAAGCCTGCTGCACCAGCCCGCCTACCTGGCATTCGGCCAAGCGGGGGCCGGCATCCACGGCCAGGTGCACGGCATTGCCCAGGGAGAGTCCGGAAAACGCCTGACCCGCTACCACCTGACCCTGGTGCCACGCCTGGCGTACCTGGCCCATGCACGGCAACAGCGGATCTTCCAGGAGCAGAGCGTGCCGCAGATCATCGCCCAGGTCCTCGAAGAGCACGCGATCCTCGCCGACAGCTACCGCTTCACCCTTGGCCCCACGGTGTACCCGCCGAGGGAGTACTGCACCCAGTACGACGAGAGCGACCTGGAGTTCATCCAGCGGCTGTGCGCGGAAGAAGGCCTGAGCTATCACTTCCAGCACAGCCGCGACCGGCACCTGCTGGTGTTCGGCGATGACCAGACCGTGTTCCCCAGGCTGCAGAGCACCGCTTACCAGCAGGACACCGGCATGGCGGCGCAAGGCCCGGTGGTCAACCGCTTTGGTGTGCGCCTGGAAACACGCACCTCGCACGTCTGTCGCCGTGACTACGACTTCCTGCAACCTCACATCCTGCTCGAAGCCCGTCAGGGAGCCGCCCAGGGCGAAAACCCGCAACCGAGGCTGGAGGATTACGACTATCCCGGCGAGTTCCGCGACGACACCCGCGCCACCCTCCTGAGCAGGAGGGCGCTGGAGCGCCAGCGCAGCGATTACCAGCTGGCCGAAGGCCGCAGTGACCAACCGGCCCTGGCATGCGGGCATTTCCTTCCGCTTGCGGCGCATCCCCGCCAGGCCTGGAATGACCTGTGGCTGCTCACCGAAGTGGCTCATGAAGGACGCCAGCCGCAGGTGCTGGAGGAGTCGATCACCAGCGACACCGATACCGGCCTCGCCGGTTTCCACCAGGGTTATCGCAATACCTTCAGCGCCACCCCGTGGCAGACCCCTTACCGCCCGCCGCTTGAGCATCGACGCCATGTCATTCACGGCAGCCAGTCGGCCACCGTGACCGGCCCCCCCGGGGAAGAGGTGTTCTGCGACGCCTTCGGCAGGGTCAAGGTGCAGTTCCCCTGGGACCGCAACGGCCAGGCCGATGAACACAGCAGTTGCTGGCTGCGCGTGGCGACTCCGTGGGCCGGCCCGCACTACGGCAGCGTGGTGATCCCACGGATCGGCATGGAAGTGGAAGTGTCCTACTTCGAAGGCGACCCCGACCGTCCCTATGTGTCGGCCTGCATGCCGAACCGCCTCAACCCGGTGCCCTATCCACTGCCGGAGAACCGCACCCAAAGCGTGTTCAAGTCCAGCAGCGTGCCGGGGGGAGAAGGCTTCAACGAAATCCGCATCGAGGACCGCCGCGGCGAAGAGCAGGTCTTCGTTCACGCCGAACGCGACTGGACCCAGATCACCAGACACGACCACACCGTGGACATCGGCAACCAACGCCACACCCGCGTCAACGCCGACAGCTTCACCGAGCTCAAGGCCGAGGAGCACCGCATCACCCACGGCGATCGCAAGGTCGCGCTCAAGGCCAGCGACCATCTGGACATTGCCCACAGCCAGCATGTCAGGGCCGGCACCGGCCAGTACGTCGAGGCGGGTCGGGAGCTGCACTTCAAGGCGGGCGACAAGGTGGTCATCGAAGCCGGGGTGGAACTCACGCTGCAGGCCGGGGGCTGCTTCATCAAGCTCGACCCCAGCGGCATCTGGTGCAACGGCGTGATGATCGGCCTAAACGCTGGCGGCAACGCCGGACAGGGCTCCGGCCTGCAACTGCTGTCTCCCCTGGGTGCCGAGCCCCCGCCAGCGCCGCTGGCCGCGGCACAGGTCAAGCTGATGCGCACCGCACAGGCCAACGCCAGCGATCAGTGCCTGATCTGCGAAGCCTGCCAGGAAGGCCTGTGCGTACCCACCTGATGCTGCAAACGCCCCACCGACTGACAACAAGAAAACCGGAGCCTTTCCTTTGAGTGAACGCAACGTCCTGCCTCATCAATGGCTGAACCAGCAACGCACCCATGGTCGCCAGTTGCTTGTCATCGCCAATCCGATGGCCGAGTCGAACCCCGTGCCGGTGCTGTTCGCCAACGGGCCACTGCACGAGTACGTCAAGCTCTACCAGGGCACCGGCTTCGACAATCTGGCGACACTCGGCCCCTGGCTGATCCGCATCGAAACCTGCGCAGTCCCGGGTTTGCTGTCGCTGCTGCAGAAGCCGGAAAGCCACTGGGGCTGGGTAGCCAGCGCCGAGACCCTCGACATGGACGCCGTGGTGGCGCACTGGCGCGCGCGGATGCTGGTCCGGGAAGGCCGGCAACGGGCGTTCTACCGACTGCAGGACAACCGGGTCATCGCCCGCCACCTCAAGGCCCTCGCCCCGGAGCAGATCCCGTTGCTGCTGGGCCCGTTGTACGGAGCCCTGTGCTGGGACGGCGGGCAGTGGCTGGCGGTGGACAACCCCGCCCCCGGCCATTATCCCGAGCCCTTCCCCACGCCCTGGCTGGAAATACCGCCGGCACAGGTCGACCCGATCGGGCAACAGGCGCTGCTGATGACCTGGCTGTGGGAAAACCACCCGCAGGCCACCCGTCGAGTGGCAGATCAACAGCCGTTGCCTACCTGGCTGGAGGCGCAGATGGCCAGCGTACGGGAATGGCAGTGGTCCGGCATGGCGCAAACCCGCTTCCTTCTGGAACACCAGCTTTGCCCTGCCCTGGCGACGCATGAAGCCTGGGCCCCGCGTCCGGGCGAAACACCGGATGCCCATTTTCTCCGGGCCGAGCGGGCAATCGTCCAGGCCGCCAGGGATGTGAAGGAGTGGCGGGGATGAAGTACCTGTTGCGTTCACTCGCGCTCGCAATCGCTAGCGCCAGCCTCGGCGCCTGCAGCCTGGTCGGCGCGGTCGCCAAGGAAGGTGCCCTGTCCCTCACCGAGCGCCGCGGACTGCAGAGTTTCACCCTGGCTGGCGATCTGCCGGCCAACTTCGGCCTCAGGGTCACCGCCTGGTATTACCCGGTCGATGTAGACGCGCTGAACTGCCAGACCGACAACCTCTACACCGGCAAATCGCAACCGCGTTATCGCGGCAAGCGCCATGACATACCAATCGAGCCGGTGGCCAAACGCAGCGAACGCAATATTCCCCTCAAGCATTACATCGGCGCCTGCGAAATGAACTTGGTAAAGGTCAAGATGGAAATTGACGGGCGTTTTGGAGCGCAAAGTTGGCAGAGGACGTATGCCGACGCCATTTTCTATGTGCATGACAGCTCCAACCGGGCAACCGACAACTTCGACGACAAGGGCCACTTGCAAGTCGATGCCCAGTGCACCTGGTTGTTCCAGCAGAGCAAGGCCAAATCAGACCTCGGAGAAATCACCAAGTTACTCACCTGCCAAGGCGCCGGCGCCAATCTGAAATTCGATCAACTGCCCGGAAAGTCGGTGACGTTGGCGGTGGCGGTTAATCCGGATGAGCGCCCTTATTACAGGAATACTTGGATCAAGTTCCCAAATGGCTGGAAACCATGCCTACCCAAAGAAGGTGGATGGATCAAGTGCCAAGAACCGCCTCTCTTCAAAATTTTCAAAATGAACGGCCAGACCTGCACGGTCTATCCCGGCTGCACGGAGTAACATTCTAATGATTATTGGTCTCAAGGAAACTTGTCCCAAACGCGGCCACTGGTGCAGCTTTCGTCTTGTTGATGAACACGGTTGCGGAAAAACTTATGCAGGCCTCGACTATACAATTCACGACCGTATGGGTGTCACTTATACGGGGATCCTCGATGCCGACGGATATGGCCGGGTAAATAACTTCTATCGCGGCCCGGTGATATTGGATATATCGACAGCCAGTCACGGCGCCATCGATCCTTGGTTCAAGGAACTTCAGACTAGGAAGTACTACAAACTCCCCCTGACCGCCCTCCAGGTCGCCGCCGAACAAACCCCAACCGGCCCCCGCAAAAACGGCCGCACCTACCTCGCACGCGAACGCGCTGAAAAGGAAGACGCCTTCTTCTGGCAAGTGGAAGTCAGCGACTTCGTGCATACCCAGGCCGCGCACCTGCCCCATCCCGACGAAACCCGCGGCCAGCGGCCTTCGATCTTTCTCAAGGAAGCCTGCATTCCATCCTGCGACCAGTTGGGCGTCGCCCTGGCCATCAACAACCACAACGTGCTGGAGGTCAAGGCCCTGCGCGCCTACAGCCCGCTGCTCTCCCACGACAAGGCCTTCTGCGCCCTCGGGGCTGGACCTTGCCGCCTATTCCACACCCTTCGCCCCCCTTTCAAACCAACCCTGACTGCAAGGAGCAAACACGGATGACCCTCAACTTCAAACCGGCACTTTCCCGTTTGTGCCGCAACCGCAACATGCGCCTGACTGCCCTCGGCATCGCCGCCGCCGGCCTCGGCGCCTGCAGCCTGGTCGGCGTGGTCGCCAAGGAAGGCGCCCTGTCCCTCACCGAGCGCCGCGGACTGCAGAGTTTCACCCTGGCTGGCGATCTGCCGGCCAACTTCGGCCTCACTGTCACCGCCTGGTACTACCCGGTTGATGTAGACGCTCTGAACTGCCAGACCGACAACTTCTACACCGGCAAGCAGCAACCGCGTTATCGCGGCAAGCGCCATGACATACCAGTCGAGCCGGTGGCAAAACGCAGCGAACGCAAGATTCCGCTCAAGCATTACATCGGCGCCTGCGAAATGAACCTGGTGAAGGTCAAGATGGAAATCGACGGGCGTTTTGGCGAGCAGCCTCATCAATATGCATATGCCAACTCCATTTTCTATGTGCATGACAGTCCCGACCGGGCAACCGACAACTTCGACGACAAGGGTCACTTGCAAGTCGATGCGCGGTGCACCTGGTTGTTCCTGGAAAGCAAATTGGATCTTGAGCTATCGAAGCTACTCACCTGCCAAGGCGCCGGCGCCAATCTGAAACTCGATCAACTGCCCGGAAAGTCGGTGACGTTGGCGGTGGCGGTTAATCCGGAGGAGCGCCCTTATTACAAGGACACCTGGATCAAGTTTCCAAATGGCTGGAAGCCATGCAAGGCGGAAGGAAACGATTGGATCTGGTGCAAAACCCCTCCCACTTTCCAGACATTCAAAATGAACGGCCAGACCTGCACGGTCTATCCCGGCTGCACGGAGTAACGCACTGATGATTACTGACCTCAAGGAAACTTGTCCTAAACGCGGCCACTGGTGCAGCTTTCGTCTTGTAGATGAACACGGCTGCGGAAAACCATATGCAGGCCTCGACTATACAATTCACGACCGTATGGGTGTCACTTACACGGGTATCCTCGATGCCGACGGATATGGCCGGGTAAACAACTTCTATTGCGGCCCTGCAATACTCGATATCAGTGCCTCCTATATCGGACTGGATGGCTGGTATAAACGTCTACAAACACGGGATAGCTTCCCGTTGCCGATTACTGCCCTCCAGGTCGCCGCCGAACAAACCCCAACCGGCCCCCTCAAAAACGGCCTTACCTACCTCGCCCAGCAACGCGCCGAACAGGAAAACGCCGAATTCTGGCGAGTCGAAGTCCGCGACTTCGCCCCCATCGACGCCGTCGCCCATCTGCCCACCCCCGACAAGACCCGCAAGCCGTATCCATCGATCTTTCTCAAGCAGGCCGTGCTTCCGTCACCCGACCAGCCCGGCGTCGCGCTGGGCCCGAATACCCACAATGTGCTGGAGGTCAAGGCCCTGCGCGCCTACAGCCCGCTGCTGTCCCACGACAAGGCCTTCTGCGCCCTCAATGCCTACCACCTCTCGGTGATGTGCATGCTCAGCTATGCGCCCTTCAACCTGAAACGCGAGGACCACCCGATCCCCAAGAATCCACCCTACGAAAAGCCCGGCTGCATTGGCCGGGTACTGCAGGAACAACTGGCACGCTGCGAAAGGCCAACCTATTTCGGAGAAGCCGGCCCCTACCAGTTGCTGCTCGAGGAAGTGCCCTATTCCAAGCGGCTTGAAGTGGTGCCCTATGACCCGGATCGCTACAAGACAGAGGCCAGGGCGGGCTGGGAATACCCGGAGTCGGTGCATTTCCTCCACGACGACGGCGACAACCAGGCCTTCATCACCCACAACGACAGGATGGTGCTGATTTCCGTGCGGGGTACCGCGGGGCCGCTGGACGCCCTGCGCGACATGGATGCCAGGCAGGTGTCCTATGCCCCCGACCCGGAAGGCAAGTCGGAGGCACATCGGGGGTTCTACCGGGCGTTCGAGGCAGTACAGAAATTCGTAGATATCTACTTACGTGCTTTCTACACCGGCAACCAGACGCTCATGGTCTGTGGTCACAGCCTGGGCGGGGCCATTGCACTGTTGCTGGCCGAGTGGCTACGGCGCAAACCCGGACAGCCCAAAGTGATTCTCTACACCATCGGCGCCCCCCGCGCCGGCAACCAGTCCTTCGTCAAGGCCGCCAGCGACCTCACCCACTACCGCATCGTCAACCACAACGACCCGGTACCCGGCGTACCCAGCACCTGGATGGACGCCGAGTGGCGGCTCGCCCTGCCCGGCACCGCCATGCTGATCGCCGCGGTGGGCTCGCCCTGGCTCGGCATCGTGCTGACCCTGGGCGGCCTGATCAACCTCAAGGACGATGACTACGAGCACCACGGCGACCAGTGGCACCTCATCCCGCGCAACCCCGAGGCGAAGAACAAGCGCGCACTGCTCTGGCAACCCGGCTGCGCGGCCATCTCCGAGAAGGCCTGCGCGGAGTATGCCGCCCAGCTGGAACTGGAAGGCGACATGCCCAGGCGGGACGGGCTGGCACGCCAGCTGTTCCACCTCGGCGACCACTCCAGCGACGGCGGCTACAGCAGGGGCCTGTTGACCACCCTGCTGCGCTGGTACGCCAGCGTGCGCCACCGCGACGGCCAGCTGTTCACTGCCGACGAGCGCAAGCAACTGCTCAAGCAGCTCGCCCCGCTGAAGTCCGAGCTGGAAAACCCCATTCCCCTGCGTTTCGAGGACTTTCGCAAGAACCTGAGCCGGCGCTCCTATCGGCGCTTCTCGCAGGCCTCGAATACCGAGCTGCGCAGCATATTCCACAGCGGCGCGCAGCAGCTGGAATCCTTGCGCCAGCGGGAGGCCCGCGACCTGACCCGCTCGCAGAAGCGCCTGAAGGCCCAGGCCGAACGGATCCTCACCTGGCAGGACGTGTTCGGCGAGCTGCCGCAAAGTCCGGCATTGCTGGAACAGATCGAGGCCTGGCTCGACCAGCCCGCCACCCGCAAGGCCGCCGAAATCGCCAAGGTGTTCGAGCGCATCGACGACACCGGCCTCTACGCCTGATTCAACCCTGACCTCGTACTTGCCCGCCAGCGCGGGGCGGGCCGGCATTACCCGAAAACTGCCAAGGAGCCTCTGAATGCGTTGTTTTCCATTGTGTTTTTTCCTCTTGCTGAGCCTCGCCGGCTGCAGCGGCAACTATGTCTACAGCGACGCGGACTACCGCCCGCTGGGCGATCCGCGCGCCCTCGAACGCGGTGTGTGAAGGAGGCCTGTCGATGCAACTGTTGATGGAAATCCTCAACCCGCCCGGCCATCTGCCCGAGACCGCGCGGCGGCGCACCTTCACCACGGCCGGTGGCCGGGTCGGCCGCAACGCCCGGTGCGAGTGGTGCATTCCCGACCCGGGCAAACAGCTGTCCGGGCACCACGCAAGCATCAGCTTCCACGACGGCGATTTCTACCTGACCGACACCAGCAGCAATGGCACCTGGCTGGTCGCCAGCGGCGAGCGCCTGGGCAAGGATCGTCCGCACCGGCTGCGCAACCAGGCGGTCTATCGGCTCAGCGGCTTCGACATCCTCGTGCGCCTGATCCCGCCGGCGGACCTGGTGGCGCTGGATGTCGGGCGCCCGGCGCCGGCCAACAGCATCATCCAGGACGATTTTCTCGACAGCGACCCGCTGACACGCTTCGATCAGGAAGACGACCCCGCCGGCGACGACGAACTGGGCGAGGTACTGCGCGCCACGCCAGGCAGCCGCCAGCACGATGACCATGCCCAGGTGGAAGCCTTGCACGTGCAGTTGCCCACCCTGGCGCAAGCCCAGGCACCCGAGGCGCTGCAGGCACCGGCATCCTCGGGATTCTGGCGGCAGCTCGGGGCACCCCTGGGCCTCGACCTGGAAAGCCTCGACGCAACGGAGCGCGAACGCCAGGTGCTGAACGCCATGCACCTGCTGCGCACCTGCGCCGTCGAGCTCGGACGCTGCCAGCACACCTGCAGGCAGCTCAGGGCGGACAGCCTGGCCGCCCCCGCTACAGACGATGAGTCACGCAGCGGGGCGCCACTGCCCGTCGCTGAATGGCTGGGCGCGCCGCTGGCCCTCAGCCAGGCGCGGCTTGTCCGTCACTTCCAGCAGTTGCAACGCCACCAGCTGGCGACGGCGGCAGCCTGTCGCGCGTCGCTACGCGCCACCCTGGAGCAGGTGTCTCCGGCCCGGGTGGTGCTGCACCTGGAGCGCCGTGGCTCGCGACGCTGGCTGACCCGCTCGGCGCGCTGGCAAGCCTTCTGCCAGTTGCACCAGACGCTCGGCGACAGCCTTGAACACCAGCCTTTCGGCGATCACTTCGCAACGGCGTATGCCGAGCAGCAGCGATTGCTCGACAGCCTGGGCGAATACCCAACAGGAGAAGCCTGATGCGTTACCTGATCCCCCTCCTTGCCCTCGGCAGCCTGCTGCTGGGCGGCTGCTCGGCCTTGTCGCCGTACTCCAGCGTCACCAAGCTGGACCTGACCCTGTCGGCCGCAGCCGACCTCAATCCGGATTTGCACGGCCGGCCGTCCCCGGTGGTCCTGCGGCTGCTGGAGCTCAAGCATCCGGTGGCCTTCGAGAACGCCGACTTCTTCAGCCTCTACCAGCGTGCCGACAGCGTCCTCGCCGCGGACCTGACCAGTGTCGAGGAGCTGGAACTGAGCCCGGGCAAGCAGGTCCGGCTCAAGCTCAGCGTGCGCCCGACCAGCGCTTATGTCGCAGTGCTCGCGGCCTACCGCGACCTGCCCGAAACCCGCTGGCGCCAGGTCATCCCCCTCACCCCTGCCGGCATCACCCGCACCATCCTGATCCTTGACCAGCACGGCATTCACCCGGCGGACGCATCGCCATCCACCCCGGAGCAGGCACGATGAACACCGACAAAGTGGTCTGGAAGGAAGGCATGCTGCTGCGGCCCCAGCACTTTCAGCAAAACGATCGCTACCATGCCCACCAGCTGAACAGCCGCACCCTGTTGCTGAGCAGCCATGGCGCGGGATTCTTCAGCCTGAAGCTGGACACCGGTTTCCTGCGCTTCGCCAAGATCGTGGTACGCCATGCCTGCGGCATCCTGCCCGATGGCAGCTACTTCGAACTCAAGGAAGAACACGGGACCCTGTCGCTGGACGTACCGCACAGCACCAGTGACCAGCCGGTGTACCTCGGGCTGCCGCTGCTCGGCTGCAGCCCTGCCGAAACCCGCACTGCCACACAGGCCGACACCCTGGCGCGCTATGTCAGCCATGAAGCCGAGGTCGCCGACTGCAATGCCGGCGGACAGACCCGCAGCACCTTGAGCTGTGCCCGCCCCGACCTGAAGCTGATGCTGGGCGAGCAGTCCCACGACAGCGCCTTCGTCAAACTCAAGGTGTGTCACATCCAGTCCGTGGACAACCTGCAGGCCGCGCTCCTCGATGCCCGCTTCCAGCCCAGCTACCTGCATATTCGCGCGTGCGAGCCGTTGACCGCCTGTGTCGACCAGGTCATCAACCAGCTCAAGAGCCGGGGCGATGCGATTGCCGAGCGCATGCGCTCGACCGGGCAGATCGGTGGCGCGGAACTGGGCGACTTCATGATGCTGCAGTTGATCAACCGTTCCGAACTGTTGCTGCGGCATTTCCAGGCATCGGACCAGCTGCACCCGGAACAGGTGTATCGCAGCTTGCTGGCCCTGCTCGGCGAACTGTCGACCTTTTCCAGCGAGCGCCGGCCCGTGGCCGGGCACGGCGGCTATGACCACCAGCGGCAACTGGACTGTTTCGAGCGACTGCGGGTGCAGATCGGCGAGGTGCTGTCGCTGGTGCTGGAACAGCACGCCGTCCAGTTGCCGCTGCAGCAGCACAAGTACGGCGTGCAGATCGCCCGGTTGCCCGATCCGTCATTCCTGCACAGCGGCTACTTCGTGCTGGTGGCCCAGGCCCAGGGCGAGACGGACGACCTGCGCCAGCGCCTGCCGCAGCAGTTGAAGATCGGTACCGTCAACAGCATCCGCGACCTGGTCAACCTGCACCTGCCCGGGATCAAGCTGAGCCCGCTGCCCGTGGCACCGAGGCAGATCCCGTACCACACGCAAAAAACCTACTTCAAGCTCGAACCGGGGCCGCTCGACGTGCCTGAACTGGAGAGCGCCGGCGGTTTCGCGTTCCACCTGTCCGGCACGTTCACGGGGCTGGAGCTGCAATTCTGGGCCATCAGGAACTGACCATGATCGACAAGGACACCTACGACAACCAGGACAACCGCACGGTGATCGTCGACCTCGACGGTCGCCCCCCCGAGCAGTCCAGCCTCACCGACTTCGCGCAAGCGCCGCGCTACGAGGCGCTTGAATCCCATTACGTGTACAGCGCCCGGGTGGAGCCCGCGCAGACCTACAGCATCAGCCCCAACCCGTTGATCGCCGCGGCGGCGGACCTGCTGTCCGATATCGTTCGGCTCAAGCAGCGCAAGCGCTGCAAGGACATGGACAAGCTCAACCGGCGCCTGAACAACGACATCAAGGCGTTCGAACGGCGCAGCCGGCTGGCGGGCGTCGAGCACTATGAAGTGCAGACCGCGCGCTACCTGCTGTGCACCGTCGTCGACGAAGCCGTGTTGAACACCGAATGGGGCAAGCACAGCGACTGGTCCAACCGCAGCCTGCTCAGTCACTTCCACAACGAGACGTCGGGCGGGGAAAAGTTCTTCCTGCTGGTGGAGCGCGTGATCCGCCGTCCGTCCCGCCACCTGCACATGATCGAGTTGATGTACCTGTGCCTGTCGCTCGGCTTCAAGGGCAAGTACGCCAGGGCGACCCATGACGGCGGACTGGCGCTGGAAGAGGTTCGCGACGATCTCTATCGGCACATCCGCCAGTTGCGCAGCGACACTCCGCAGGTGCTGTCGGCGCCTGCTCCGGAAACCATCAGCGAGCGGCCATTGCCGCCGCGGGTGGTGCCCTGGTGGCTGGTGGCGCTGTTCACTCTCATCAGCCTGGCCACCCTCTACTCGGGGTTCGCCTGGGTGCTGGGGGAGCAACGTGACCAGGTGCTGCGGCCCTTTTTGCTGGACTCCGCCATGTGCGAAGACGGCACGGCTTGCGGGGAGTAATCACGGATGACATTCGAACACATGCCAACCTGCCCCCAGCGCAGCCGCGCCAGTTGCCAGCGCGGCATGCGCCTGACAGGTATCGGCCTCGTCCTGCTCGGCCTGACCGGCTGCAGCTGGGTCGGCATGGCCCTCAAGGAAAGTGCCATTTCGGCAACCGGTCGCAGCGGTTGGGACAGCTTCACCTTTGCCGGAGACCTGCCGGCGCACTTTGGCCTGGAGGTCAACCCCGGCTATGACCCTATCGACCCCGACAGCAGCGTCTGCCAACGCCAGAACCTGTATGGCGAATGGAGCGCACGCTATTTCGGCACAACCCACAAGGTACCGATCAAGCCCGCCGCGCATTCATTCGCGCTCAAGTTGCCCCTGACCTACTCCGTCGGGCTTTGCACCATGCGGCTCACCGAAATCGAAATCGTGGTCCATGCCGCACATGGCGATCAGGCCTGGCAGCGGACCACCGACCGAGGTCGTTTCCGCGTGGTCGACCGGCTGCCGGACGGTGTAGCCGGATTCGATGCTCGGGGCCGCGTTGAATTCCCGGCCGAGTGCCGGTGGCTTTTCCAGCAAAGCGTGGCCCGGTCCAGAGTCGGCGAGCTTGAAAAGCTCCTGTTCTGCTCAGCGACGGGAACCTTTTTGCAATACGACCAGTTGGCCGGAAAAACGGTGACGTTGGCGGTTGCGGTTAATCCGGAGGAAGAACCCTATCGCGACAATACCTGGACCAAGTTCCCGAATGGCTGGAAACCATGCCTACCCAAAGAGGGTGGATGGCAAAGTTGTCAGACGCCCCCGATTTTCAAAACTTTCAAGATGAACGGCCAGACCTGCACGGTCTATCCCGGCTGCACGGAGTAACACACTTATGATTACTGACCTCAAGGAAACTTGTCCCAAACGCGGCCACTGGTGCAGCTTTCGTCTTGTAGATGAACACGGTTGCGGGAAAACTTATGCAGGCCTCGACTATATAATTCACGACCGTATGGGTGTCACTTATACGGGCATCCTCGATGCCGACGGATATGGCCGGGTAAACAATGTCTATTGCGGCCCGGTGATATTGGATATGTCGATGCCCTATCAAGGCATCGTCGATCCTTGGTACGAGGAGCTTAAAATACGGAAGTCTTTCAAGCTCCCCCTGACCTCCCTTCAGGTCGCCGCCGAACAAACCCCAACCGGCCCTCGCAAAAACGGCCTCACCTACCTCGCACAGCAACGTGCCGAACAGGAAAACGCCAGGTTCTGGCGAGTCGAAGTCCGCGACTTCGTCCATACCAAGGCCTCCCATCTGCCCGACCCCGACGCCACCCGTGCTCCGCGGCCTTCGCCCTTTCTCAAGGAGGCCGTGCTGCCATCTCCCACTCAGTTGGGTGTAGCCCTGGGCCCCAACACCCACAATGTGCTCGAGGTCAAGGCCTTGCGCGCCTACAGCCCGCTGTTTTCACGGGACAAGGCTTTCTGCGCCCTCAATGCCTACCACCTCTCGGTGATGTGCATGCTCAGCTACGCGCCGTTCAACAAGTCACCCGATGACAAGAATGCGTGCAAAAAACCGCCCTACGACGAGCCCGGCTGTATCGGCAAGGTGCTGCACGGCCAGCTTGCCCACCTAGTCCGCCCGACGCAGTTCAAGACGAGCGGTCCGTTCCACCTGCTTTGCGAAGAAGTGCCCTATTCCAAACGCCTCGAGGTCGTGCCCTACGATCCCGAGCGCTACGCCGCGGAGGCAAAACAAGGATGGGCATTTCCAGAGGACGTGCACTTTTTGAACCACCAGAACACCGATACCCAGGCCTTCATCACCCATAACGACAGGTTCGTGCTGATTTCGGTTCGTGGCAGCCAGGAAATGCACGACTTCCTCAGGGATGCCGACGCCCGGCAGGTCCCGCATGTCGATGACCAGGGAGCGGTGCACCGAGGCTTCCACAATGCCTTCCTGGCTGCCAAGGATTTTGTTGCCAGGTACCTGCGCGCGTTCCATACCGCCAACCAGACCTTCATCGTCACCGGCCACAGCCTGGGCGGTGCGATCGCACTGCTGCTCGCCGAGTGGCTGCAACGGGATTTTTCCAACGACCTGCAGCTGTATACCTACGGCGCGCCGCGTACCGGCGACAGTGAGTTTGTCGAGGCGGCCGCGGCCGTTGTCCATCATCGGCTGGTCAATCACAACGACCCGATTCCCAGCGTGCCCGCCCCGTGGATGGACGCGGAATGGAAGCTGGCGCTGCCCGGCAGCACCCTGTTGATCGCCTCGGCAGGCAGCCCCGCAGTGGGCGCGGTGCTGCTGTTGGCCGGGCTGCTGAACCTGAGCGGCAACCCCTACCGGCATCACGGCCGGCAAGGTCATTTCATGCCACGCAAGCGCGGCGCAGGCCCTGCCTCGTCGGTGCTGTGGAATCCCGGCTGCGAGGCGATCACGGCATCGACCTGCGCCCGCTTCAGCAGCGAGATCGAGCTCAAGGGCGACATGCCGACCCGCGATGCCTTCCTCAGGCAGGTCCTGTCCATCGGCGAGCACTTCAACGACCCGGGCTACGCCAACGCATCGCTGGCCACCTTGCTGCGCTGGTACGCCAGCATTTCAAGGGAGGTGGAGCAAGGTGCGCTGTTCACCACCAAGGAACGCAAGCAACTGGGCCTGCAGGTCGAAAGCATCCAGACCGAGGTGGAACGCCCCAGCGAACTCACCTACCCCCGTTTTCGCTACAACCTGCGCCGGAAACACGACCATCGGTTCGAGCGCAAGACCGAGTTGCAGCTGCGCCTGATGTTCGAGAACGACCTGAAGCTGCTGGACGCCGTGCGCGGCCGGGAACGCAAAGAGCTCACCCCGTGCAAAAGCGCCTGAAGGCCCAGAGTGTTCTCGGCTGGCAGGACGTGTTCGGCGACCTTGCCGATAACGAGGCCCTGCGTTGCCTGCTTGGCCAATGGCTGGCCCTGGAGGCCAACCAGGCCGCTGCCGAGCTTGCCAAGGTAAACGCACGACGGGCCGAGCAGCACTACGCCTGAATCACCTGAATCACCTGATCGAGAGTGTTTGAATGAAGAACATCGTTACTACCCTGGCGCGCCAGCGCTGGTTATGGAGCCTGCTGCCGGTCCTGGCCCTGGCCCTGACGATCTGGTTTTTCGGCCCGCTGCTGGCCGTGGCCGATCAGCGTATCTGGGAGTCCGTTTCCTCGCGGGTGCTGACCCTGTGCATCCTGCTGCTGTCCTGGGGACTCATGCTGCTCCTGGTCCGCCAGCGCCACGCGTCCCGCGCAGCCCCTCGTGCGGCTGACGTGCAACCACCCCAGGCGCACGAGCCTTGCGTCGACGAGGAACTGTCGACCCTGCGTACCCGCTTCAAGCAGGCGCAGCGCAACCTGCGGCGCCCGGACCTGTACGGCAACCGTTCCCAGCGCTGGCGCAAGGAACTGCCCTGGTACTTGCTGATCGGACCGCAAGGCAGCGGCAAAACCAGCCTGCTGGATCATTCCGGCATCAGGTTTCCCCTGCAGCCGGTGGACGGCCAAACGGACAGCCCGCCACCGACTACCTCACAATGCGACTGGTACTTCGCTGAACAAGGCGTGCTGCTCGACACCGGCGGTCGTTACCTCTGCCCCCGCTCTGCGGCTGACACCCAGGGCTGGCGCACCTTGCTCAAGCTGCTGCGCCAGCGTCGGCGCGGACGGCCGCTCGACGGGGTGATGGTCAGCGTGCCGATCACGTCGCTGATCGATGGCGACGACATCGCGCTCAAGCACCTGGCCGGGCAGATCCGCAGCCGTCTGCTGGAGATCCACTCGCTTCTGCATTGCCGGGTTCCGGTCTACCTGGTGCTGACCAAGGCGGACGAGGTTCAGGGCTTCGACGCTTTCTTCGACCATCTGACCCGCGAGGAAAGCCAGCAAGCGCTGGGTATCGCTTTCACCCAGGAGCAACGCGGCACCGAACCTGCCGTCTTGCACGAGGCCGTCGAAGGCCTGCTGCGACGCTTGAACAGCCTGGTGGTGACCCGCCTGCAGCAAGAGCGCAGCATCGAAAACCGCGGCCGTATCCTCGACTTCCCGCACCGCCTTGGCCTTATGGGAACGCAGCTTGCCCTGCTGGTGGACACGGCGTTTGCAGGCAACCGCTACGAGCCCGAAAGCCAGTTACGCGGCATCTATCTGACCAGTGCGCCCCATTGGGCACCGGACACGCCGGCCAGCCTCCCGGAAGACAACACGCCAGCCGACGCTGCGCCACCTGCCCGCACCCTGCGCTCGATGCAAGGCAAACCGCGCTTCATCCACCACCTGCTCAGCCGGGTCATTTTTCCGGACGCCGGTTTGGCCATGCTCGACACACACGCCTCGCGGCGCCTGCGCTGGGGCCAGCGCTCGCTCTACGCCGGGGCATTGGCGTGCCTGGTGCTGTTCGGCGTGATATGGGCGACGGGGTTTATGTACAACCACCACCGGTTCGACCAGCTCAGGACGATCGGCGAGCAGTTCACCCGGCAGCACGACGCCGTTGCCCGGCAGGACGACGCACTGGCGATCCTGCCGCTGCTGGACACCAGCCTTGCCGCCGTCCAGGTCTTTCCACCGGCCTCGAACCTCGCCCTGCACGAGCGCAATGGCCTGTATCAAGGGGAACCCAGCGCAGCAGTACTGCGGCAACGCTATGCGCACGAGTTGAACGAGCAATTGCTACCCCGCGTCGCACAGCAGCTGGAAGGCCAGATCCGCGCCAACCTGAACGATCGCGATGCCTTGCTCGACCACCTGCGCGCCTACCTGATGCTCGGCCTGCCTGAGCAGCGGGACAGGGCCACGCTCGAACAGTGGGCCGCCACGGACTGGAGTCGACGTTATGCCGGCGAACCTGAGGCGCGCTCGCGCTTGAGCGAACACTTTTCCCGGCTGCTGGAGCAACCGTTGCGCTATCCGCTCGACGACACGCTGGTCGCGCAAGCGCGGCAGTCGTTGCAGAAGGTCCCGCTGGCCAGCCTGGCCTATCGTTCCTTGCAGGAACGCTCCCGCGCCTTGCCCCAGTACCGTCTGGACCAGCACCTGGGGCCCCAGGGTGGCCTGTTCGAGGGCGGGCACACGGTGATTCCGGGTCTCTACACGCAAAAGGGCTACCAGCAGCAGTTTCTCGTTCACGCCAGCGGACTGGTGCGCGAGCTGCTGCGCGATAACTGGGTCACGGGTCAGAGCAGCAGTCTCGATCCGCTGCAGTTGCAGACGTTGATGGCCGAGGTGGAGCAGTTGTACTTCCATGACTACGCCACTCACTGGAACCAGGCGCTGGCCAGGCTGACGCTACGCCCACTCGACAGCCTGGCGGCCGGTGCCGACCAGGCGGGCGCTCTGGTGGCGGCGAACTCTCCGCTGCTGCAGTTGCTGGTCCAGGTACGCGACAACACCCGCTTTCCAACACTGGGCGAGCGCACTGCCGAGCTGGCCGACGCTGCCGACGCGCTTGCCGAGCCGGTGGCGGCGGCGGGCCAGGTGGCGAACGCCGTGGCCGGGCAAGCGTTGAGCGCCATCGCCAATCCACTCGCGGACAGCGCGAAGTCAGCAGTGCAACGACGCTTCGAACCCCTGCATCGCCTGCTGGATGACAGCGATGCGGCAAGCCCTGAGCTGATCCCGGCACTGACGGCCCTGGCCGACCTGCAGCAGCAACTGAACGGCCTGAACCAGGGAAGCCACTACGACCAGGCGGCGTTCGAGCTGGCCAAGGTCCGGATCAACGGCAAGCGCAGCGCGCTGGACCAGGTGCGCGTGAACGCCGGCAGGCTGCCGGCACCGGTGAACGGTTGGCTGCGAGCCGTGAGCGACGACAACTGGCAGTTGCTATTGGCGGATGCCTATCGGTACGTCAACCATCGCTATCAAGGCGAACTCTATAGCGTCTACAGCAGCGCCTTGCACCAGCGTTTCCCCTTCCACGCCCACAGCACCAGCGACGTCGCCCTGGCTGATTTCAGGGAGTTCTTCAAGGCGCAAGGGACTGCCGACCGGTTCATCGAAACGTACCTGGAACCCTTCGCCAGCTTCGACGGAAGCCGCTACCGCTTGCGCAGTGTCGACGGACGCAGCCTGCCCCTGTCGCCCGCCGTGCTGCACCAGATGAACAACGTACGGCTGATACGCCAGGGCTTCTTCGCCGAAAGTGCCTCGGAGCCGCTGATCCGGTTCAGCCTTGAACCCTACTCGCTCGACGCCAGCCTCAGCCGCGCCGATTTTCGCCTGGGCGGGCAGCACCTGGAATATCGCCACGGTCCCATCGTGCCTGGCGCCTTCCAGTGGCCGGCGGTGAAAGACGAAGGGCTTAGCAGTTTGATCGTCGAGGAGCAGAACGGGCGGCGGACCGGACTCCAGGAAAATACCGGGCCCTGGTCATTGTTCCGGCTGCTGGACCTGATGGACAAAGAGCCGCATAGGGGGCGGGACGTGTTGATGCTCAAGGCGGATGTCGGCGGGTTGCGGGCCAATTACCTGCTGCTCAGCCAGCGCTCGCCCAATCCGTTCGACATGAAGGCGATACGCAACTTCCAGCTGCCGGCGGTGCTCTAGTGAGCAGGCCCTGGCGCAGCGCCGGGCGCAGCGAGAACGGCAAGGTGCGCCTGCGCAACGAGGATGCATTTCTCGACTGCCCGGAGCGTGGGCTCTGGGCCGTTGCCGATGGCATGGGCGGGCACCAGCGAGGCGACCTGGCCAGCCGGATGGTCGTCGACAGTTTGCGATCGCTGCCGGCGGACGGCTGTTTTGCACAACGCCTGAAGCGATTGCGAGAGTGTTTGCACTGGGTCAACAGGCGCCTGAGCCAGGAGCTCACCCTTCCTGAACATCAGCAAGGCACCACCGTGGGCACCACGGTGGTGGCCATGCTGCTGGAGGAAGACAGGATGGCGTGCGTCTGGGCAGGCGACAGCCGCTGCTACCTGTGGCGTCGCCAGCGTCTTTACCAGCTCTCGCGCGACCATTCCCTGCTGGAGCATCTGGTTACGCAACAGCGAATGCGTCCGCAGGAGGCGGCCTCGCATCCTCGCGCTCACGCATTGACGAAAGCGGTGGGCGCTCACGAACGCCTGTCACTGGACATCCTCGAGCTGCACACCGAACCGGGCGATGTCCTGTTGCTGTGCAGCGACGGTTTGTATGAGGACTTGAGTTGCGAAGCTGTCAGCCGGTCGCTAGGGCTGACATCCCCCGAGGCCGCAGTGGCGCACTTGTTCGAATGCGCGCTGCGCGGCCCCGCCCGGGACAACCTGACTGCCGTGGTGATACGCCTGTGAGTGACATCCATGCCGCAAGGGCCGGCGAACAGCCCTGCGCTGCCATTGACGCCAACCCGACGTACGCTGCCTTCGCAGCTCGTTCGGCTGGCCCTGACGCCTCGATAGCGACCGTGGAGTCGCTACCCACGCTACTCAATGGTCGTTATCGGCTGGAGCGGCTTCTGGGGCTGGGTGGCATGAGCGCCGTCTACTGCGCCGAAGACAGGGTACGCGCACGCTTTGAGCGCCATGTGTCTCGCGTGGCGATAAAGGTCATGAACGAATGCCATGCCCGCTACCCTGACGCCAATGCCCTGCTCTACAAAGAGTTCGCGCTGAATCGCCTGTTGCACCACCCGGGCATCATCCGTCTTCACGACTTCGATCTGGACAGCCAGTCAGGACGCGGATTCATCAGCATGGAGTACCTGCAGGGCACGCCGCTGGACCGGATGCTCGTCGAGCATCCGCAAGGGCTCGCCTGGGATCTGTTGCAGCCCATCGCCGTACGCGTGCTTGAGGCTGTCGCCCATATGCACGCAAGCAACGTGGTGCACGGCGACCTGAAGCCCAGCAACTTCATGCTCGAAGCGGACGGATTGCGCTTATTCGATTTCGGGCTCAGTGAGTCGACCCATCCGCAGGTCATCGACCTCCCCCGCCTGCAAAGGCAGCGGATCGTAGCCTGGACACCGCGTTATGCAGCCCTGGAGTTAGTCGAAGGGGGCGTCCCGAGCTGTGCCTCCGATATCTACTCAGCGGCCTGCATGCTGTACGAACTCGCCACCGGGAACCTTCCCTATCGCGGTTGCGACGCGCGTCAGGCCCAGGTGCAGCGGCTCGATAAATCGATCAGCAGGGCCAGGAACCTGCCGCAGAGCACCTGGCGCGCGTTACACCTGGCAATGGCGCTCGATCCCCACACCCGACGCATCGGTGCGCAAGAGCTTCTAAACGCATTCCGCTCCGGGATTGATCGGCAATGGCCGGGGTGGATAGGTCGTTTGGTTTCACCTGCGAAATAGTCGGTCACCGATGCACAGAAGGGAACCGTATCCATAACGCAAAAAAAAAGGCAACGACCACAGCGGTCGTTGCCTCATCGATCAGCACATCGGCATCACGCGGTGAGCGGGCTGCGCCAGTCATCGGAACCGGTGGTACCACAGATCTCGTGGGTCCAGATGATCTTGCGATAGGTGAAATACACATCTTCCAGGTGCGTGAAGTGCGCCATTTCAGGATCCTGGCAATTCGGCATGCGGGACTTCACGTCCACGATGATCGCATCCTCCAGTTCGATCGAGTAGTAGTGCTCCTGTTTACCCAACGCAGAGGTGCGATACCAGGCCAGATGGCACCTCTCCAGACGTTCGCCCGAGGTCAGGGCATTGAAGATCAACGGCGAGGACTTGTCGAACACCTTGGTGATCATCAGCGGCTTGTGCACCCGCTGCCCCGTGGGCTGGCCGGACTGAGGGTCGCGCGGAATGATGACCTGGTGGTCGAAGGCCTGGACGAGAATCTGATCCTCATGACCTTGCTGGAAAATATTGCCCACCGAGTCCTCGGTGAAGGTGCCCGCAGTGATCAGGCCTTGCTTGCTGCCTTCGAGCATCATGTACGCAGGTGTTGGCATCGTTGACTCCTAAATGGATGGCGTCGATCCGGATCGTCGACGGCAAGTTGAAGTACAAGATGTAGGCCAACTTTATTTTATTCTTATATTTCAAATAGATAGATTATTAATAGGCTCAGAAAGGCAACGTCCGCCTCTCATAAAGGCCAGTCATTGTGAAAATCCTTTCACACGCAATCACCGTTATTTACCCAGAAACTCAAGTACCCCGCGTCCCCTGCCAACCGCCAGATCGGCACTGCGGCTCACCCATTCCCTTTCCCCCCGAACCTCACTATGATTGCGAGCAATTCTTAATTGCATCCACTTGTCAGGAGATCCGGGTGCCCCGTCCGCTACCGCCCTCCACCGCCCAGGACAACCTCGGTGACCTGTACCGCGACCACAGCCTCTGGCTGCGCGGCTGGTTGCGCCGGCGCCTGGGCGACGGCGAGCGCGCCGCCGACCTGACCCACGACACCTTCCTGCGCCTGCTCACCAGCACCGTCGCCCATCCCCTGCGCGAACCGCGCAACTTCCTCGCCACCGTGGCCAAGCGGGTGATGGTCGATCACCTGCGCCGGCGCAGCCTGGAGCAGGCCTACCTGCAAGCCCTGGCTCATGAGCCGGAACTGTTGGCCGCGTCCCCGGAAGACCGCGTGCTGATGCTGGAAACCCTGCTGCAGATCGACGCCATGCTCGACGGCCTCGACCACAAGGTTCGCCAGGCCTTCTTCTTCGCCCAACTGGAGGGCCTGCCCTACGGCGAGATCGCCAGTCGTCTTGGCGTCTCGGTCAGCTCGGTGACCAAGTACATCGCCCGCGCCACCGAACAGTGCCTGCTGTTCGCCCTGGATGCCGGGCGATGAGCGCCGCCGCTCAACGCCAGGCCCTGCGCGACGCGGCCCACTGGTACGCCCGCCTCGGTGCCGAGCCGGCCTGCCCGCGCACCCACGGCGAGTGGCAGGCCTGGTTGCAGCAGGACTCCCTGCACCCCTGGGCCTGGCAGCGCCTCGAAGCGTTGCAGAGCGAGTTGCGCGGGGTATCGCCGACGCTGGCCCGCGGCACCCTGGCGAGCGACCTCGGCCACCCCGGCCGGCGTACCCTGCTCAAGGGCCTGGTGCTTGGCCTCGGCGTGTCGGGCCTGGCCTGGACCGGCTATCGCCAGACGCCACTGTGGCTGGCCGACGTGCGCACCGCCATCGGCGAGCGCCGGCGCCTGGTGCTGGCGGACGGCAGCGAGCTGATCCTCAACACCGCCAGCGCCGTGGATATCCGCTTCACTGCCGAGCAGCGCCTGATCATCCTGCGCGCCGGGGAAATCCTCCTGACCACCGGCAAGGACCCGCGTCCCCTCAGCGTGCGTAGCCGACACGGCCAGATGCGCGCCCTCGGCACCCGCTTCGGTGTGCGCCAGGAAGACGACCACACCGAACTGGCCGTGCTGGAACACGCGGTCGCCGTACGCAATCGCCCGGGCATGCCTGAACTGCGGGTGGATGCCGGCCAGGGCCTGAGCTTCGGCGACGGCCCGTTGCCGGCCCCGCACCCGCTCGACCCGAACCAGACCGAATGGAGCAACGGCCGCCTGGTGATCGACGACTGGCGCCTGGACCGTGCCCTCGCCGAACTGCAACGCTACCGCCCGGGCTTTATCCAATGCGCCGACGAGGTCGCCGGCCTGCGCCTGTCCGGTGCATTCCCGCTGGATGACAGCGACCGCGCACTGGCCGCCATCAACCGGGTCCTGCCGGTGCGTGTGGACTTGCGCACCCGCTACTGGGTACGGGTTCGCGGACTCGCCTGAGTCGATGTGAAAAATATTTTCATTTTCGTTTGTCGATTTGAGCCGCTCGTTCGACCCCTCCTTCAAATCGCCGTCATTGCACTTGAAGGAGCTGTTCATGCAACACCACGCCTTTCCCCGCAAACCCCTGGCCATCGCCTTGCTCGGCGCCGCGCTGGGCTTGCAGACCGGTCTGATCCAGCCGCTGACCACAGCGGGCCAGGCCCGTGCCGAGGAACAGCAACGCAACTACGTCATCGCCGCCGGCCCGCTGGGCGCGGTGCTCAGCCGCTTCGCCAGCGATGCCGGGGTGGTGCTGTCGTTCGATGCCCGCCTGACCCAGGACAAGCGCAGCCCGGGCCTGCAAGGCAGCTACTCCATCGAGGAAGGTTTCGCCCGCCTGCTGCGCGGCAATCAGCTGCAGGTGCTGCGCAGCAGCAATGGCGACTACGTGCTGCTGCCGCGCGGTGGTGAAGGTGCGGTCGAGTTGGGCGCCACCAGCGTCAATGCCGCCGGCCTGGGCACCACCACCGAAGGCACCCGCTCGTACGCCACCGCAGGCGTGACCATCGGCAAGTCGACCCAGAGCCTGCGCGAGACCCCGCAATCGGTGACGGTGATGACCCGCCAGTTGATGGACGACAAGAACCTCAACAGCCTCGACAAGGTCATGAGCAAGACCCCAGGGATCACCTTCAGCCAGCGCAACTACGGCGCCCACGTGTTCCAGTCCCGCGGCTTCGTGCTGGGGGAGGAAAGCTACCTGATGGATGGCGTGCCAGGGCAGGCCTATACCGTGACCGGCTGGCTGCCGCCGGACATGGCGGTCTATGACCGCGTCGAAGTGCTGCGCGGCGCCAGCGGCCTGCTGGTGGGAGCCGGCAACCCGGGTGGCGCGGTCAACCTGGTGCGCAAGCGCCCGACTGCGGAACCGCGTTTCTCCGTCACCGCCCGCGCCGGCAGCTGGGACAACTACCGGGGGGACCTCGATGGCAGCGGCAAGCTGAACGACAGCGGCACGCTGCGCGGACGCTTCGTCGCCGCCTATGAAGACCGCCACTCTTACCTGGATCAGTACGAATCGCGCACGCCGTTGCTGTATGGGGTGATCGAAGCAGACCTGAGCGACGACACCACGGTCACCGCCAGCCTTCGCCACCAGACCGGCGATATCAATGGCTACTCGATCTTCGGCCTGCCGCGCTACAGCAACGGCAACTCCCTCGACCTGCCGCGTTCCACGGCGCTGGTGCAGGACTGGAACAGCCACAACAGCAAGATGGACGAGGTCTTCGTCGAACTGGACCACCGCTTCAACGACAACTGGAGCAGCACCACCTCGGTCACCCACTCGCTGGGCACCGTGGACCAGGCCATGGCCTTTGCCCGTGGCTCCATAAATCCGGCCACCAACAGCGGTTCGGCCTTTCGCGGCATCGAGTTCCGCCGCGTGGGGATCGACAGCAATGGCGTGGACAGCCACGTGGACGGCAGCTTCGAAGCCTTCGGCCTGACCCACCAGATCACCGTGGGCGCCAACTGGTCGCGCCAGCGGATCAAGGACCGGGCGGCGGATATCTACCTGGACCCGTGGATTCCGGTCGATGTCTTCGACCCGGACCACCACGCCATCGCCAAGCCGGAGCGCCCGGACTGGATATCCAACAACAAGCTGGACGACGAACGCTACGGCCTCTACGCCAACGCCCGACTGAAGCTGGCGGAGCCCCTGACCCTGGTGCTCGGTGGCCGGGTCAGCTGGTATGACTACGCCTTCAAGTACAAGCTCGACGACGCCCCCGACTACGACTCGAAGGAAACCGGCCAGGTCACCCCGTTCGCCGGGTTGATCTACGACTTCAGCCAGGACTGGTCGTGGTACGCCAGCTACGCCGATATCTTCATGCCGCAAAGCAACTACGTGGACTACACCGGCGCGCCGCTGAAGCCGGCCGTGGGCACCAACTACGAGACGGGGATCAAGGGCGAGCTGTTCGACAAGGCACTGAACCTGTCCGTGGCGCTGTTCTACATCAAGCAGGAGGACGCCTTCTACTTCGACCCTGACGAGGACCACATCTGCCGGCAGAATGCCAACAGTTCCTGCTGGCTGAGCGGCGTGGTCAAACGCAGCAAGGGCTTCGATGTCGAGGCCAGCGGCGAGCTGTTGCCGGGGCTGCAGGTGTTCGGGGGCTACACCTACAACCTGACGGCCAGCTCCGGCAGCGAGGCGCTGTCGACCGAAACGCCGAAGCACCTGGCCAAGCTCTCTACCCGCTACACCTTGCCGGGCGAGTGGAAGCAGGTGACGGTGGGTGCCGGGGTGCAGGCGCAATCGGGGTATGTCAACAAGCTCGACGATGGCACCCATTACGGCGCTGCCGGCCGGGCCATCTGGGATGCCCGGATCGCCTACGCCCTCGACGAGCACTGGACCGTCAGCCTGGTCGGGGAAAACCTCGCCGACCGCAAGTACTACGTGGCCGCGGACGGGCTGGACCGGGTCAACCTGTATGGCGAGCCACGCAACTACATGCTGAGCTTGCGCGGGGAGTTCTGATGGACAACGGATCTGGCGATTGTGTCGCCAGATCCAGCTTCATCGCAGCATAGGTAGTTACATCTCGGTCAAGTGATGCGCTCCCACAGGGTCTGCGTGGCCCATGCTCATCGCGGGCTGCACCCGTTCCATCGCCCCCGGGATTTGGGCACTATGGAACCCTCTCCCCTGCCCACCCCGGTCCTGCCATGACCTACCTCTATTCCCTGCTGCTGATCACCGGCATCTACCTGGCGGTCCTCGCCAGCCCTGGCCCTAACTTCTTCATCCTCAGCCAGATGGCCCTGGCCCAGCGCCGCCGCGACGCGCGCTACGTGGCCTTCGGCATCGGTACTGGCTCGGTGTTCTGGGTCATCGTCTCGATCGCAGGCCTGGCCACGCTGCTGTCACAACACCCGTGGCTGTCCTCGGCGGTGCGCCTGCTCGGCGCCAGCTACCTGGTCTGGTATGGCGGACGCCTGCTGTGGTCGGCCTTCAAGCCCGCGCCACGCAGCGCCACCCCCGAGCAACCGCAACTGGACGGTTCGCGCCTGGCCGCCTTCCGCACCGGCCTGCTGACCTGCGTGACCAACCCCAAGGGTGCCGCCTTCTGGACCAGCGCCTTCGCCGCGATCTTCCCGAGCAATCCGCCGCTGTGGTTCTACGGCGTCACCGTGGTGCTGATCGGCGTGCTGTCGTTCGGTTGGCACGTGGCCCTGGGCATGGTCTTCGGCACCTCGCGGCTGCGCGGCCTGTACTTGCGCATCGAACGCTGGATCAATGGGTGTGCCGGCGGCGCACTGGTGGCGCTGGGGGTGCAGCGGATCTTCAGTCGCTGACCTTCGGCCCCACCCAGATCACCGCCTGCCCGGCGATCACGCTGTTCTGCGCGGGATCGTAGGTCAGGCTCGGCGAGCCATGCAGCGCATAGCCCTGGGCGAGCAGTTCGGAAATGCGCTTGCAGAAGGCGGCATCGTCCTTGCCGGTGATCAGGCGATAGATCGGCAGGCCGTCAGGGGTGGTGGCGCTCATGGGAGGGGGTCCTTGCTGGAGATGAGGCAGAGGGTGGGGATCATAGCCGAGGATGTGTCGTCATTGCGCATGTGCGGCACGGATGGGTTCGGGACCGCTTGCGCGGTCCTTCGCAGCTGACGCAGCTCCTACCTGGACTGCCTACAGCACCCCCAGCAAAGTCCACAACCGCCGCGCTTCGGCATCGGATTCGATCAATTCCGCCAGCAGGTCGCGCAGCGGCTTGTTGCCCCACTCCACGCCACGGCGGATCAGGTACGGCACCGGACTGTGCGGCTCGGTACGGGCCAGGTAGTCGGCGATCACCAGCAACTGGCGGTAGGCCTCGTCGCGGGTGCGCGGTTCGACGAAGGGCTGGCGGCTTTCCACCGCTGCGGGGGTGTTCATCGGAATCTGCTCCTGTTGCGATTGCGCTTGCGGCTCTTCGGGCTCATCCGGCAGCAGTTGCGGCGGATGCAGGGCGATGAACTCGCGCAAGGCTTCTTCCAGCGTCTGCAGCATGCGTTTCAGGTTGGTGAAACTCGGCGCCTCGTCGCCCAGATGACGGTCGCACCAGCCATCCAGCAGCACCAGTTGCGCCTGGGCGGTGGCGATGGTCTTCACCCCCTGCAACCACCAGCCCACCGGGGTATTGCGCGCCAGATCGGTGACGCTCTTCTGCAAGGCCTGCGCCGCCTCGGCGGCGACCTTGGCCGGCTTGCTGTCGTTGACCGGCACCTGCCGTCGCTTCATCTGCTGCCACTGATGCAGGCTGAAACCGTCCAGCTCCGGTGGCGTCTCGGGGAACAGCGGCAGGCGGGTCTGGAGGACGGTTTCGTAACGCCGGGCCATCCATTCCAGCGGCGCAGCACGCCAGGACAGGTCGCCGTCCTCGGCCTGCGGGTGGAGGTCATCGGGGAAGCGCTCGCACAACCCGCCGACCAGGGCCAGGGCATCGACGATGCCCTTGAGCCCTTCGCGGTGCAGCCAGGCCTCGCCCAGCCAGATGGCGACCATCAGTTCCTTGCTGCGCGTGCGCAGGACGTCGGTGGCCAGGGCTTCCACCCCGCTCCAGTTGGCGCGCTTGACCTCGTTGGTGGACCAGACGCCGGTGGGCAGGCTGGTGTCGTCCTCGCGGCGCAGGTCTTCGAGACGGTCGAAGACGGCGTCATAGCGCATGCTCTTGCCGCAGGGCAGTTCCCCGGAAATCGGCTCCAGCAATTGGCTGACCCGCTGGGAAAAGCCGGGTGTGGTCATGGGTAATCTCCTGAATCAGCAACGGAACGCGGTGCGTAACCGAAGGGTGAAAGTGGCGCCTGCACCGGCAACGGTGGCAGCGACAAGGGCGCCTTGCCGCCCTGGCTCATCAGCGACAGGCGCAGGAACATCTGGGTCTGGTTGTCTTCCTCGGGCTGGGCGTGCACCGGTACGGCCAGGCTCAGCGGGAACTCGGTGTAGTCGACGTTGGGCTGGCGCAGCATCGAGCTGTGGGCGGCGATCATGCGCAGCAGCGCCCACGGGCCCTCGTACTGCCACTCGGCTTCCAGGCCGCTGACATGCAGTTGCTGCTGCACCGGGTCGTTGACGGGGCGCTGGGTGCCGTCGCGGGCCCAGCGCAGGCGCAGGCTCAGCGGTTGGCCGACGCTCCAGTGCAGCACCTGGTCCTCGCCCGGGTAGACGATCTCGCGGTTGCCGGCACCGAGGGTCCAGGCGATCACCTGGTCGGCGCCGCGCTCGCTGTCGCGATCGGTGCGCCAGGCGACTTCCATGTCGATGCCGGACAGTCCGGCCTTGTCCCGCACCAGCATGGCCCCCAGCCACGGCCGCGCCAGGGCCAGGCGGTCGAGGAACTCGCTGGCCGCAGCGCGCTCGCGCAGCGACAGCAGGCCCAGGCCGTCGCGGGCCTGGGCCAGGCGGTTGTCGATCAGGGTCAGGAAGTACTGCACCCGCGCCGGATCGGCATCCGGCGCATGCAGGTCGGTGCTGAACGGGAAACGGTTGGCCAGGTACTGGTTGAAATACCCGGCCAGCTCGTTCCAGGCCGTGGACACCGCCTGGCGCTGGAGGTACTGGCAACGCTGCATGGCGGCCTGCTGCAGACTGGTCCAGCGCTGGGTCAGTTGCCCGGTGGCCCGTGGCGCGCTGGCCGAGCTGAGGATCTTCACGCAGCTGCCCTGGTCCATGTCGTTGAAGTCACGGACGATCAACTGGGTGATCAGCGCCGGCGAGCTGGACGGGTTCTGCGCCTTGTACTTGACCATTTCCTCGCCCAGAGAATTGAAGCGGCCGACCAGCTCCGACTCGGTGAGGTTGAGGCTCGGCAACTGGGTCATCAGCCACTCCTTGGCCGGCGCCGACTGCTCGGTGATCGCGGTGATCACGGCGAACTGCTGCTCCAGGCTGGCCTTCAGGTCCTGCACATCCACAGCGCGGAACAGGCGCAGGCCGAACTCCTTGGAGCCGTCCCACTGGTTGATGTCGGCGCGGTCACGGAACACCGGCTGCTGGTAGATCTCGTCGATGGCCTGGGAGAGATCCGCCAGGGCGCTCTGGTTCAGCGCGCTTTGCAAGCCGCTGGCCAGGTCCGGGCGCTGCAACTGGACCAGGGCGCGGTGCACCGCCAGGGCCTGGTCAGTGCGCACCTGGAAGCTCGGCGCGGAGACCATCTCGCTTTCCGGGGTCTGGCGGTTGAGGCTGGCCCACATGGCGTCTCCCGCCGTGTTCTCCGCCGTCTTGAGCAAGGCATTGCGGTAGGCCGGTGGAATGCCCGAGAGCGACTCATGGGCATACAGCTTGTAGCTGTCGTAGTAGCTCTGCGCCAGGCGCAGGCCCTCGCCATCGACATGGGTCAGTTGCCCCGAGTCGCCCACCGAGTCCTCGCGTAGCGCACGGGCGACGAAGTCGCGCTTGAGCAACAGGTTGATCGCGCTCTTGAGGTGGCCGATGCGCTCCTGCAGCGCCAGTTGCCCGGTGCTGCTCTGCACCAGCAGGCTCTTGCCCGACACGCCCTGGGCGACCCACTGTTCCTTGAAGCTGTACTGCATCTGCTCGGCCAGGCGCTCGGTTTCCTCGGCCACCGCCGGGCCGAGCAGCTTGCTCTGGCGGATCTTGTCCAGCAGGTCGCCGTAGCCGGCCACCAGGTCCTGGCCCTTGCCGCGACTCCAGGTGGCGTTGGTGAGGTCGATGGAGGCCTGCAGGTCCTCGATCAGCGCATCGATATGCTCCAGTTCCGGCAGGGTCTGCGCCGAGCCGTTCTCCAGGCGTTCCAGGTACAGGCGCAGGTAGCCCGCCGAGGCCACGTAGCCGTCGGTACGGAAGTAGTGCCCCAGCCAGTTTTCCATCAGCTGGTTGAAGTTGCCCTGCAGGGTGCTCCGGTAGATCGACAGGTCCAGCGGCTTGAGCGGGCTGATGCCCTGGTTCACCAGCAGGCGGTTGTAGTACTTCTCGTTGGGCAGGGTGCCGGCATTCAGGTTCATCTCCAGGGTCTGGTTGCTCAGCGGAATGAGCTGGTCCAGCGGCGTCTTCTGGTTGGCCTGGGCCTGGGCGTACAGGCTTGCGGCCTGCTCCAGGCGCAGCACCTTGCGCACCAGCTCGCGGGCCTTGAGGTAGCTCGGCCATTGCGCCGGATCGCCGCCTTGCGGGGCACTGCCGCGGCGGGTGGTCTCGGCGATCGCCAGGACATCGCGCAGCTCGGCCTGCAACAGGTCATGGATCGGCTGGCGCATGTGGCTCATGGAGGTGTGCTGGAGCACCTGGTCCATCTGCTCGTCCAGCGACGAGAACCACGAGGTCGGATAGGCCAGCGAGGTGAAGTGCCAGCGCGGCGCGCGCTCCAGCACGGTCCAGAAGCTCTGCACGTTGTGCCGGGTCAGCTCCTGGCGATGGTTGTCATCGCTGATGGTGATGTACTCGTTCTGTGCGTTCTGCAGCAGCCGCGCCAGCTCGCCAGCATCGCGCAGCGAGTCGCGCCAGACCCAGACCATGGCGATGGCCCAGATCACCCCGACCACGGCGGCGCTGATCGCCGTCACGCGCTGCCAGCGCTGGCGCAGTTGCAGCAGGCGCGGGATCGGCCGGGCCAGGCCGCGCTCGGCATTGATGCGCTGCTGCCACAGGCCCTGGGCGAAGACGTTCTGCACGGGCGCCTGGTCCAGCGCGCTGAGCACGTCGCTCCCGCCCGGCAAGGCCTGGGCGCCGGTGAAGTACAGGCCGCGCAGCGCCGCCGCCTCACCATGGGTATTGCCCTGGAACACCGGCCACAGGAGCATCTGCAGGTTGCGGCGCATGGCCTCGAAGCGGGCCGGCAGCGCGTCCAGGTCGCCGTTCAGTTGCCCGGCCAGGGTGCCCATCTGCACGATGGCCTCGGACAGGGCATGGATGATCCGGTCCAGGGCGTCGTCGGTCCACTGCGACTGCCAGGCGGCATCCGCCGTGTAAGGCGACGACCAGCCGAGCACCTGCTTGCGCGCTTCTTCCGGCAAGGCCCGGGCCAGTTCCTGGAAGCCCGGCACTTCGTCCATGCCGGTGATGACCACGTACACCGGCAGGCTGATGCCCAGGCGTTGCAGCAGGTCGATGAAGCGCCGCCGGGCGTCCAGGCCCAGGGTGGCGGCGCGGTCGGCGTCGAGCAGGTCGGCGGCGGCGATGGTCCAGACCACGCCGTCCAGCGGCCGCCGCGCGCGCAGGCGCAGGAGCAGGCCGATCAGGTTCCACCAGCCACTGGCCTGCTTCATCCCCTCGCCGGGCATGAACAGCGCCTGCGGCACCACCAGCACGGCGCCGCTCGGGTCGGACCACCAGCGGCCGAACCAGGCCGGCTTGTCCACCGGATTGAGGTTCCAGCTGGCGCACAGGCGCTTGCCTTCGACCTCGTCGCCGAGCATCAGCAACCAGGGCGCCTGGTAGCGATCGCTGACGCCCTGCTCGTGCTCCATCTGCCGCACCGCCAGGTAGAAGCTGCGCACCGCCGCGCCGTTGCGGTTGCGCAACCACAGCACCAGCAGCACGACCAACAGCAGCAGAACGAGGATGCCGGCCACCCAGCCGATCACGGACAGGCTCATGAAGTCGGCTCCTGGGTCTGGTACGGCGTAGCCAGGTGCAGCACCGGCGACAGCTCCTGGCCGATATCACGCCAGAACAGATGGCCGACGCCGACCAGCAGCAGGCTCACGCCGACGATCAGCAGGGTCAGGCGCAGGCCGTCGCCCATCGATTCACGCACCGGCAGTTGCTGCGGCTGGACGCTGGCGGGCTCCGCCAGCAAGGCGCTGACATTGCCGTAGTCCGGGTCGCGCTGGCGGGTGAAATTGAACAGCGCGTGGCGCCACTTGGCGTGCAGCGCCTCGCCGCCGGGGCCGCGCAGGCGGCCATGGAAACCGAGGATCATGCACAGCAGGTAGACATTGCCCAGGTCCTGGCTGGTGGGCGCCTGCTCGTCCAGCAGGCGCTTGATCTCCACCGGCAGGCGGTCGCCGGCCTGGCGGCTGGAATACAGGCGCAGTTCCAGCGGCCGCTCCTGCCAGGCCGGCTGGCCCGGCCAGTCGGCGAACAGCAGGGTCTCGTCGACCAGGGCGACGAAGGCGTAGACCATCGACTTGACCTGCAGCGGCGCCGAGTCGCCGACGCTGGCAAAGGCCGCGCGCCACAGGCGCCGGGTGGCGCCGGTGGACAGTTCGACCACTTGGTCGATCAGCTTTTCGCTGTCCTCGACGCGCTTGTCCAGCTCGTCCCAGGCTTGCGACCATTCCTGCCAGGCCTCGCGAAAGGCCCGGGTCAACGGAGCATCCTGCACGCCGCGAAATCGCGAAACGGCAATCCCTTCTGGCATAGGCTTCCCTACCGTGTCAGGCGTCTTGTTCTTCGTGGTTGTCGTCGATCAGCAGGACGATCTGCCAGGGCCGGAAGGTCTCTCCGGCACCCGCGGAAACGATCTGCAGCGGCAGTTGGGGATCGAAGGACTTGCCGTTCGCCTCGATGACGAACAGGCGGGTATCGTCGCCGACGCCATAGGCCACCTGGTCCTTGCGGCTCATGGCGCTCTGCGCCAGGCCCGGGCTGCGCTGGCGCGCCAGTTCCGGGACATGAGCGGCGGAGGCGATGATGGTGCGGTTCAGCCACAGGCTGGCGTCCTGCTCCGGCGAGCCGGCCGGCATGCGCAGGCCGATGACCAGTGTCTGGCTGCTCTCGCGGGACGGCAGCTGGATCTCGTAGACGTTGCCCTTCTGCTCGAACGGCTGGCTGCGAAAGCCCAGGCGCAGCTTGCCCAGCAACTGTTCCATCCAGCGCAGCACCTCGTCGTAGCCGCGGTACAGGTCGAGGAAGTCCAGCGGTGCGAAGGCCGGCACGCCCTTGATCGGGTCGAGCACCGACCAGCTCCCGGCCATGCCCAGCAGCAGGCCGTACAGGCCTTGCGGGGTGGCGATGCGACTGTTCAACGCGCCCTCCACTTCCGGCAGGCGCGCCCACAGCGCCGAGGACTGCCGACGCAGCTCCAGTGCAGCGGTGGGATCGCCATCCAGTTGCACATCGCGCAGGCGCGCGCCGAGGAACACGCATTTCTCGCGGATCATCGCGCAGAGCTGGAAGATCCGCTGGCCCAGGGGCGACTCGGGCAGGATGCGCGGGGTCGGCGCGATGAAGTCGTCGAGCATCCTGTAGCCACCGTCGTCCTTGCGCACCCGCAGCAGCGGCAGGCACACGGTGTCGGCCTTGTCGGCATCGGTGACCAGGCGCGGGCTGGGTTTCCACACGATGATGGCTTCTTCGTCGAGGCGGTTGTCAAGGTTGGGCATCGGTTCGCTCTGCGCCGAGCGCCAGCGCCCTTCGAGGCTGCGCAGGCGCTGGCCCTGCCAGAGCGGATTGACCGCCAGGTAGACGGTCACCGTGGAAGAACCGGAGGCTGCCACCGCCTCGGCGATGTCCAGCTCGGCCAGGGCGCCCTGCCCCGGCTCGATGCTGATCGGCATGCCGTCGGGCAAGGTCGCCTCAAGGCTCTGCACCCGCAGCTTGCCGGCGACCAGCGCGGGCTTTTCCACGGACAGGCGGGAAACGCCCCAGTACCAGGGGTTGGCGGCCTGGGCCAGGTGGGCCGCCATGGCCTCGGCCCGCAGCCCCTGCAACTGAAAATGCTGGGGCAGCAGCTGCATGCCTTCGTACCAGCAGACCACATCAGGTCGCACGCTCATAGGTTCCCTTGACATCCTGTGTTTTGCGTAATGGCCGGGCGCGCGGCGCCTCAGCGAATGTTCTGGTCCAGCAGGGTCATTTCCCGTGCATCGAATTTCAGGCGCAAACTGCGTTGATCTTCCAGACGCAAACGATGTGCACCCGGACTTTGATAATTGGCAAAGGCCAACAGGCCCACCGAAGGTTTTCCATCCAGCGGGAAAGTTGACGATTCAATCAACTGCCCGGGAACTAGCTCAAGTCCCCAAACGTGCAGATATTGACGAAAATCACGCTGGTATTGTTCACGACTTGCAAACCATTGTTTTGCTGTCAGTCCAGACAACTTTGCAAGCAAATCAACATCGTTGACCGCAATAAAATCCACCGCGATGGGCGAGTCATCGTTTGCACGCAAAGCAACATCGAGCGTAACTCCATCGACACTAACCTTGGATCCAAACAATGAGCAGCCGGCGATGTTGGCAACGCTTAAAAGTACCACCAACATCCTGAAAAATATGAACTTTTTAAGACTCATGATGATCCGATAAAAGTTTTATTTGCATTTCGGCATGCCTGTTATAGCATCCATGCCAATTCGCCACCATGACGAATTGAGGTGATTGCGGAAAGACAGGATCCTCCAACGCGAGTGTGTCCGCTCCGCGGTCTAAGCAAGGGAATGCGATCAGTGGGAAACCGTTGCATTGCGCCCGCCTTCTGCATCGGAGTTCGCCACTATGCAAGAGAGTACTCAGCACAAGCTGGACCGGGTTCGCCCGCCTCGCGTGCAGATCACTTATGACGTAGAAACCGGTAACGCCATCGAGAAAAAGGAACTGCCGCTGGTGGTTGGCATCCTCGCCGACCTGTCCGGTTCCCAGCCCAACCCGCACAAGCTCAACGAGCGCCGTTTCGTCGAGATCGACAGCGACAACTTCGACACCGTCCTCGCCTCGATCAACCCCGCCGTCACCGTCAACGTCAAGAACACCCTGGCCAAGGACGGCGGCACCCTCAGCGCCAAGCTCGACTTCAAGTCGATCGAAGACTTCGACCCGGTCAACCTGGTCAAGCAAGTCGACGCCCTCAAGGTGCTGTTCGAGGCCCGCGAGCGCCTGCGCGACCTGCTGACCAAGCTGGACGGCAACGACAAGCTCGACGAACTGCTCAAGGAAGTCCTGGCCAGCACCGACAAGGACCTCGAAGCGATCAAGGCCGCCCGCTCCGGCGCCAGCGTCGCCAAGCAGGACGCCGCCACCGATGACAAGAAAGATGCAGCGGACGCCGGCGAGACCCCGGAGACCAAGACCGAGTAACCGGTCTGCCGTCTGATTCGCCCGCCCGTTCATGCCCCCTGTTTCCGGAGACTCCACCATGCCCGCGTCCAGCACCGAGAATCAAAGCGAAGGCAGTACCCAGACCCTGACCCTGCTCGAAAAGATCATCCAGGAAGGCCAGATCGTCCATGACGAAAGTCAGCGCGACTATGCCCAGGAAATGATCGCCGAGTTCGCCAGCCAGGTGCTCGAAAAGGCTCTTACCGTCAGCCAGGGCCAGGATCCTGACACCCGCGCCCTGATCAACCACCGCATCAGCGAGATCGACACGCTGATCGGCAACCAGCTCAACGAGATCCTCCACGACGAAGGCTTCCAGAAGCTCGAAGCGTCCTGGCGCGGCCTGCACATGCTGGTCAGCAACACCGAGACCAGCACCCGCCTGAAACTGCGCCTGCTCAACGTCTCGCAGAACGAGCTGAACAAGGACCTGACCCGCGCCGTCGACTTCGACCAGACCGTCCTGTTCAAGAAGATCTACGAAGAGGAATACGGCACCTTCGGCGGCTATCCGTTCAGCGTGCTGGTCGGCGACTACTTCTTCGGCCGCCACCCGCAAGACATCAAGCTGCTGCGCAAGATTTCCGAAGTCGCCGCAGCCGCTCACGCGCCGTTCATCGCCGCGGCCAGCCCGCTGCTGTTCGACATGAAGCAGTTCAACGACCTGGCGGTGCCGAAGGACCTGGCGAAGGTCTTCGAAAGCCTGGAACTGGGCCCATGGCGCGACTTCCGCGAGACCGAGGATTCGCGCTACGTGTCGCTGGTGCTGCCACGCTTCCTCCTGCGCCTGCCCTATGGCCCGGACACCCTGCCGGTGGAAGGCATGGAGTTCACCGAGCAGGTCGGCAGCCCGGATGGCAAGCAATACCTGTGGGGCAACGCCGCCTGGGCCCTGGCCCAGCGCATCACCGACGCCTACGCCAAGTACGGCTGGGGTGCGGCGATCCGCGGTGCCGAGAGTGGCGGCGCGCTGACCAACCTGCCGCAACACACCTTCAAGACCCTCTCCGGCGACCTGGCCCTGAAGTGCCCGACCGAAGTGGCGATCACCGACCGCCGCGAGAAGGAACTGAACGACCTCGGCTTCATTTCCCTGTGCCACAAGAAAAACACCGGCACCGCCGTGTTCTTCGGCGGCCAGACCACCAACAAGCCCCGTACCTACAACACCAACGAGGCCAACGCCAACGCGCGGATCTCCTCGATGCTGCCGTACGTGCTGGCCTCGTCGCGCTTCGCCCACTACCTGAAGGTGATCATGCGCGACAAGGTGGGCAGCTTCATGACCCGCGACAACGTGCAGACCTACCTGAACAACTGGATCGCCGACTACGTCCTGGTCAACGACAACGCGCCACAGGAAATCAAGGCCCAGTACCCGCTGCGCGAAGCCCGCATCGACGTCTCCGAAGTCGCCGGCAAGCCGGGCGCCTACCGCGCCACGGTGTTCCTGCGTCCGCACTTCCAGCTGGAAGAGCTGACCGCTTCGATCCGCCTGGTAGCCACCCTGCCGCCGCCGGCCGCTGCCTGACCCTGGCTCCCGCGGGTACGCCCGCGGGAGTCGCCTACCTTCTTTTGCCAATTTTTCTGACTGCAGGAGCTTCAAGCGATGGATGCGATCATTCTGGACCTGGGCGACGACATCAAAGGCGACTCGCTGCTCGAGGGCTTCAAGGACAAGATCGAGATCATGTCCTACAGCCATAGCGTCGCCATGCAGGTGACCAACGACGTCAGCAACACCGAGCGGACCTCGGGCAAGCCATTCGTTGGCGAATTCACCCTGACCAAGTTCATCGACACCTCCACCCCCAACCTCAACCAGTACTGCGTCTCCGGCAAGGCGATCCCGCAGGCCAAGATCACCATCGGCCGCAACGCCGCCGAGAGCAACGGGCAGATCCTGCCGTTCATCGTCTACACCCTGGACAACGTGATCCTGTCCAACCTGAGCGTCAGCGGCGGTACCGGTGGCAAGCCGGTGGAAACCATGTCGCTGAACTTCACCAAGATCAAATGGGAACTGACCACGCAGAAAGACGACGGCAGCAAAGAGGGCGTGGCCGGCACCAGCTGGGACATGACCCTGAACAAGGCTGGCAGCTGAGGTCGCGGCTAGATGTCCAGCGGCATGCGCCCCCTGCTCTTCGAACGCCTGGCCGGGACGGCGGGCGACGCCCACCTGCTCGACCGCCATGCCCTGGCCGCCTCGGTTCGCGAGGAGCTGTCGCGCCTGCTCAACAGCCGCCGCGCGGGCCCGGCGCTGACTGCGCCGCCCACCGTGCTCGACTACGGCATCGGCGACTGGAGCGGCCTGCAGGCCAGCAACAGCGACGATCGCCGGCGCATCGCCCGGGAAATCCGTGCCGCCATCAGCCACTTCGAACCGCGCCTGCGCCTGGGCGAAGTGGAAGTGCGCCTGGTGGCCGGGCAACCGCGCAGCCTGAACATCCTGCTCAGCGGCATGCTCCGCGAGGGCGGCCAGCAATGGCCGGTGGCCTTTGTCCTGGAGACGGGCGACTCGGGCCTGGAGGTCAGCCATGAGCGACTCGATTGACCCGCAACTGCTCGATTACTACCAGCGTGAACTGACCTGGCTGCGCAACGCCGGCAGTGCCTTCGCCCAGCGCTACCCGAAGGTGGCGCGGCGCCTGGAACTGTCGCCGGGCGAAAGCCAGGACCCGCATGTCGAACGCCTGCTGGAAGGCTTCGCCCTGCTCTCGGGACGCCTGCAACGGCGCCTCGACGACGACTACGCCGAATTCAGCGACGCCCTGCTGGAACAGCTCTACCCGCTGGCCCTGCGTCCCCTGCCCTCGTGCGCCATCGTGCGCTTCGAACCGGACCCGACCAAGGGTGCGCTGGAAACCGGCTACCCCATGCCACGGGATACCCCGCTGTTCGTCACCACCACCCGCGGCGACAGCATCCATTTCCGTACCGGCGCCGAGGTCACCCTGTGGCCGCTGCAGGTCGCCGAGGCGGTGCTGCTCGGCGGCGACGAGGCCCGCGAACTGAGCGGCCAGTACGACGCTGGCTGCGCCCTGCGTCTGCGCATCGATTGCGTGGGCAAGGCCTCCTGGGCCGAGCTCGGGGTGCGCCAGTTGCGCCTGCACCTCGACGCCTCGCCGATGGTCAACGCGACCCTCTACGACCTGCTGGGCGCCCATACCCTGGCATTGTTCAACGGCAGCAGCCGCGACAAGCTGCAACGCCTGCCGGGCCTGCCCCAGGTGGTGGGTTTCGCCGACGACCAGGCCCTGCTGCCCGACGAAGACGGCGTGCATCCCGGCCTGCGCCTGCTCGCCGAGTACTTCGCCTTCCCGGAGAAATTCCACTTCTTCGATGTGCCGGTGGATCCCTCGCGGGTCGAAGGCAACAGCCTGTACCTGTACCTGGTCTTCGATCGCCCGGCGCCGCCGCACCTGCACCTCCAGGCCAGCGACATCGTCCTGGGCTGCGCACCGGCGATCAATCTGTTCCGACGTACCTCCGAGCCATTGCGCCCGGACGGACGCAGCAGCGAGTACCGCCTGGTCGCCGACAGCCACCGCGAGAACAGCGTGGAGATCCACAGCATCCGCAGCCTGCGCGCCCTCGGCAGCGACGGCACGCTGCGCCCGCTGGCGCCCTACTACGGCAGCCAGCACAACAGCGCCGCCACCTTGTACTGGCATGCGCGGCGGATCAATGGCCTGACCCCCAACCGACTCGGCAGCGACCTGCTGCTGAGCCTGGTCGATCCGGGTTTCGACCCGCTGCGCCAGGCCTGGAACTTCAGCCTCAGCGCCGAACTGCTGTGCACCAACCGCCATCTGGCGCAGAGCCTGCCCGCCGGCACCCAGCTGTCGTTCGAACGTCCCGGCGCGCCCGCCAGCGCGCGCCTGGTCAATCCACCCAGCTCCCAGGGCGTGCCGCACCTGGACGGGCAATCGCGCTGGCGCCTGGTCTCGCAACTGACCCTCAACCATCTGTCGCTGGTGGAAGGCCCGCAGGCCCTCGACGCCCTGCGCGAGATGCTGACCCTGCACAACCTGCGCAACGAGGCCAGCGCCGGCCGGCAGATCGACGGCCTGAAGAGCCTGAGCAGCGAACGCCGCGTCGCCCATGTCGGCGACGACGCCTGGCGCGGCTGGCGCAAGGGCCTGGAAGTGCGGGTGCAACTGGACCCGGCGCACTTCGTCGGCCACAGCACCGTGCTGTTTTCCGCGGTGCTGGCGCAGTTCTTCTCGCTGTATGCCACCGCCAACCGCTATATCAGTACGGTGCTGGTCGACGCCGATGACGCCACCAAGGAGATCAAGACATGGAGCCCGCAGGCCGGCATGCCCCTGAGCCTCTGAGCGACACCCTGCGCGACCGGCCCGAAGGTTTCGAGCTGCTCCAGGCCCTGCTGATCCTCGAACACGAGAACCGCAAGGCCACCTCGCTGGGTTGTGGCAGCGTGCCGCAGAACGAGGCGGTGCGCCTGCGCGGCCCGCTGACCCCGGTGTTTCCCGCCAGCCAGGTGGAAAAGCTCAGCCACGACGCCCACGACCCGCGGCCGATCCTGAGCACCCCGGTGTTCGGCCTCGGCGGCCCGGATGGCCCGCTGCCCTATGCCTTCCAGGAATGGCTGCAACAGCGCGCGCTGGCCCGCGACCATGCCCCGGCGGAGTTCCTCGATCTGTTCCAGCACCGCCTGCTCAGCCTGCTCTATCGCGCCCTGCGCAAGCACCGTATCGCCCTCGGCTTCGCCGAGCCCGGCACCAGCCCGGTGCACCAGCAGTTGCGCGCCCTCACCGGCCTGTTGCCGCAAGGCCTGCAGGAGCGCCAGCGCCTGCCGGATGCCGCCCTGCTGGCACGCACCGCCCTGCTCGCTGGCGGGCGCCGCTCCCTGGCCGGGTTCACCGCCATCGTCCGCCATCACTTCGCCCTGCCGCTGCGCATCGAGCCCTACACCGGCGCCTGGTGCGAAATCCCCCCGGCCAGCCGCAGCGTGCTCGGTCGCGGACGGCGCAACCTCGGCCTGGGCCGCACGGCGATCGCCGGCAAGCGCATCTGGGACGAGCAGGCCGGCATCACCCTGGTCTTCGGCCCGCTGAGCAGCGAGCAGGCGGACAGCCTGTTGCCGGGCAGCGAGGTGCACAGCCAGCTGGCCGACCTCGCCGCGCTGTACTTCGGCCCCGACCTGGATTGCACCCTGGTGCTGGAGATCGAAGGTGCGCAGCCGCTGTACCTCAAGCGCGACCAGCGCCCGCAGTTGAACTGGAACACCGGGTTGCAGCGCGCGAGCAACCCGGCTCATCGTCAGCGAATCGAAACCCGACTGCGCCCGTCGGCAAGGACTGAACATGGAACTCGGCAGCCTGATCGCCCGGTTGAACAGTGACACCCGCGACGCCCTGGAACGAGCCGCGCAGCGCTGCCTGCAGCGCGGCCATCATTTCGTCGAGATCGAGCATTTCCTTCTCGAACTGCTGGAGATCGACGGTGGCGACCTGGCCTGCCTGCTGCCGGCCTTCAAGGTCGAGCGCGATGCCCTCGGCGAGCAGATCAACCGCGCCCTGGAGCTGTTCAAGGGCGGCAGCACACGCACGCCCTCGCTGTCGACGCAGACCATCAACCTGCTCAAGGAAACCGTGCTGCAGGCCAGCATGGGCGGCGAGCAGAGCGTGCGTTCCGGGCAACTGCTGCTGACCCTGCTGGAGCGCGAGGAATTTCGCAGCCCGTTGCTCAACAGCGCAGCCGCGCTGCTGGCCATCCCCCTCGACCGCCTGCGCGGCCAGTTCGCCGAGCTGACCCGCACCTCCCGCGAGCAACCCGCCGCCAACGCCCCGGCCAAGCGTGGCAAGGCTGGTGGCAAAGGCGCCGAAGACCCGGTCCTTGAGCAGTACACCCAGGACCTCACCGCCGACGCCCGGGCCGGGCGCATCGACCCGATCATCGGCCGCGAAGGCGAGATCCGCCAGTGCATCGATATCCTCCTGCGCCGCCGCCAGAACAACCCGATCCTGGTGGGCGCCCCGGGCGTGGGCAAGACCGCGCTGGTGGAAGGCCTGGCCCTGCGCATTGCCGCCGGCGACGTGCCGCCGGCGCTGCAGGATGTCTGCCTGCGGGTTCTCGACCTGGGCCTGCTGCAGGCCGGCGCCGGGGTCAAGGGCGAGTTCGAGCAGCGCCTCAAGGGCGTGATCGACGCGGTGCGTAACGCGCCCAAGCCGACCATCATGTTCATCGACGAGGCCCACACCCTGATCGGTGCCGGCGGTGCCGAAGGCGGCAGCGACGCGGCCAACCTGCTCAAGCCGGCCCTGGCCCGCGGCGAGCTGCGCACCCTGGCCGCCACCACCTGGCAGGAATACAAGAAGTACTTCGAGAAGGACCCGGCGCTGGCCCGGCGCTTCCAGTTGGTGCAGGTCGAGGAACCCAGCGAGGCCACCTGCGTGAAGATGCTCCGCGGCATCGCCGCCAAGCTGGAGCAGCACCACGGCGTGCAGGTACTGGACAGCGCGATCCAGGACGCGGTGAAGCTGTCGCACCGCTACATCTCCGGACGCCAGCTGCCGGACAAGGCCATCAGCATCCTCGACACCGCCTGCGCCCGGGTCGCCCTCGGCCAGCACGACGTGCCGCCGCCACTGGAGCACCTGCGCCATCGCCAGCACAGCCTGAACGAGGAACTGGAGCGCTTGCGCCGCGAGCAAGCCACCGGCCAGGACCATCGCGAGCGCATTACCGGCCTGGAGGCGGAACTGAGTGTCAACCAGGACGCCATGCGCGAGCTGGAAGCCCGCTGGAGCGAAGAGCGCGAAGCCGTGCGCGAACTCCTGGAGGCCCGCCAGGAACTGCTGACACTGAGCGAGCGCGCCGACGCCGATGGCGACAAGCGCGACCCGGACACCGACAGCCGCATCGACTACCTGGCCGCCGAGCTGCTGCGCCTGGAAGCCGGACTCGACGCCATCCGCCAGGACGATCCGCTGGTACCCGAGCAGGTCGACTCGAAGATCGTCGCCGCGGTGATTTCCGGCTGGACCGGCATCCCCGTGGGCAAGATGCTCGCCGACGAAGCCCATGCCGTGCGCACCCTCGGCCAGCGCATGGGCCAGCGGGTGATGGGCCAGAAAGCCGCCCTCGACACCATCGCCCAGCGCCTGCAGGCCTACCGTGCCGGGCTCACCGACCCACAGAAACCGGTGGGCGTGTTCCTCCTCCCCGGCCCCACCGGCGTCGGCAAGACCGAGACCGCCTACGCCCTCGCCGACGCCCTGTACGGCGGCGAGCGCAACCTGATCAGCATCAACCTCTCCGAGTACCAGGAGGCCCACACCGTCAGCCAGCTCAAGGGCGCGCCACCCGGCTATGTCGGCTATGGCAGCGGCGGCGTGCTGACCGAAGCCGTGCGGCGCAAGCCCTATTCGGTGGTGCTGCTGGACGAGATCGAGAAGGCCCACCCGGATGTGCTGGAGGCCTTCTACAACGTCTTCGACAAGGGCGTGATGGAGGATGGCAGCGGCCTGATCGTTGATTTCAAGAACACCGTGATGCTCGCCACCAGCAACGTCGGCGCCGAACTGATCCTCGACACGCCCAAGGCCGACCTCGACGGCGAAGTGTTCAACGAACGCCTGCACAAGGTGCTGCTGCAGGCCTTCCGCCCGGCCTTCCTCGCGCGCATGACCGTGGTGCCTTACCACCCGCTGGACGAAGCGACCCTGGAAGGCATCGTCCTGCACAAGCTGGAAAAGCTGCGCGACCGCTACAAGGCCGCCACCGGCAAGCAGTTCGACTTCGACCGCGGCATCGTCAAGGCGGTATTGGCCAAGTGCAGCGGCGCCGGGGCGCGGGATATCGAGAACGTGCTGATGAAGCAGGTGACGGGGACGCTGGCGGAATGGGCGCTGGAGTGAGTTGCGTAAAACCTTTTATCCGGATTGAACAGGAATACCTGGCATGCACGTATCGGCATTGAATCTGTTTCTCATGGAATGCGCAGCACAGTCGCTGAAGAACGACGACGAACTGGGCGGCGGCCTGGCCAGCTCGCTGCAGAAGCGCCACAAGATCCGCAACACCGACCTGGATCAGCTTTTCAAGGTGGCCAACCCCATGGGCTCGTTGCTGTTCTCGCGGATCTACGTGATCTTCAACCTGCTGCACTACGCGGGCGCCGCCTACCGCAACGTCGCGGACCTGGTCGAATCGGCGCCCAACGCCATGGGCAACGTGCAGGTCAAGCCGCACTGGGACCCGACCAATAACTACAGCTTCGACAAGATCTACGATTGGGAACCGATGAACCTGTTCCCGGGCTGGTCGCTGACCAACACGAGAAACAACAACCATGTGTTCGACCCGCACGTGGTGTTCTGGGAAAACGGCGTGATGTCGAACGACCTGCACGGTGTGCTGCACAACCAGAACGGCAACCCCACCGAGGGCATGCAGATGGCCAGTCATCTGCACCAGAACGACTATGCCGTCACCCAGCACCGCCTGGGCGGCAATGGCCTGCCCAATCGAACCCGTCGCTATTCGGCCTACTCCAGCCACTTCCATCGCAACGAAGACAAGGAACTGGGCACCCTGGCCAAGCTTCAATCCGGTAAGACCCAAAGCGTCAACCACCAGAGGGCCATCGAGAAGTTCACTTCGCTGCTGGCACGCTTTCGCGAGAGCACCCAGGCGGGCAATCTGCATTACACTCGCCTGCTCGGTTCGCTGACGCAGCAGGGCTTCAATGCCGGCCACCCGGTAGTCGCCGAGCTGACCACTGCCCAGACCAACTGGAACGCCCACCGCAACCTGAACATCCAGACGCTGGAAGGCTATCTGAACGAGATCAAGGGCTGGGCCAACCCTGGCGCCTTCACCATGCATTTCCCCACCAACAAGTGATTCACCCGCCGTTGCCGAGTACCCCCGATGCCCCGCGCCACCGACAGCACCACCAGCCTCTCCCTGAGCGCCAGCGCCCTCAGCGACCTCTACCCCGAGTCGCTGAGCGGCACCGAACTGCTCAACGGCCTCGGCACGCACCTGTTGCGCGGGCACTCGGAAACCGCCCTGACCCTGACCAGCGCGGTGGCCAGCCATGTCACCGCGACCCTGCACAACGACGACAAGCTGCGCCCGCTGGACGGGCTGGTCGCCGAGATCCGCCAGATGCCCGGCGATGCCAGCGCCGACCGCTACCAGTTGCTGCTGCGACCCTGGCTGTGGTGGCTGAACCTGGCCAGCAACAACCGGGTGTTCCAGAACCTGACCACCTCGGACATCGCCAAGAAGATCTTCGACGCCCACGGTTTCAGCGACTACAAGCTGTCGCTGACCGGCAGCTACACCGCGCGGGAATACTGCGTGCAGTATGGCGAGAGCGACTTCACCTTCATCTCCCGGCTGCTGGAAGAGGACGGCATCTTCTGGTTCTTCACCCACGAGGACGGCGTGCACACCCTGGTCCTGGCCGACAACAACGATGCCTTCCCGGCGATCCCCAACGGCCCCGCACTGAAGTACCTCGGCCAGGGCATGGGCGGCCGCGAGCTGCATGGCATCCGCAGCGGCCAGCTGGTGCTGCAGGCGGTGGCCGGGGTCTATTCGGCCAACGACTACGCCTTCACCACGCCGACCACCGCGCTGTACAGCCAGGCCGAGGCCAAGGCCGGGCCGCTGACGCTGTACGACCACCCCGGCGGCTATCTGGAAAAGTCCCGGGGCGACGCCCTGACCAAGCAGCGGGTCGACGGCCTGCGCACCCAGGAAAAGCGCTTCGTCGGCGAGAGTGACTGCCGCTGGCTGGTCCCGGGGCACTACTTCACCCTCGCCGGCCACGACGACGACAGCGTCAACGGCGACTGGGTGCTGACCTCGGTGACCCACGAGGCCAGCCACGAACACTACCGCAACCGCTTCGAAGCCATCCCCAAGGCCACGCCCTACCGGCCGCAACGGGTCACGCCGAAGCCGCGCATGCACACCCAGACCGCCACGGTGGTGGGCAAGTCCGGCGAGGAAATCTGGACCGACGAACACGGCCGGATCAAGATCCAGTTCCCCTGGGACCGCGACGGCAAGAGCGACGAAACCAGCTCCTGCTGGGTCCGCGTGGTCCTGCCGTGGACCGGCAAGGCCTTCGGCATGCAGTTCGTGCCCCGGGTCGGGCAAGAGGTGATCGTCACCTTCATCGACGGCGACCCGGACCGCCCGCTGGTCAGCGGCTGCGTGTACAACGGCGACAACACCCCGCCCTGGACCCTGCCGGACAACCAGACCCAGTCCGGGATCAAGACCAACTCGTCGAAGGGCGGCGGCGGCTTCAATGCCCTGCGCTTCGAGGACAAGAAGGACAGCGAGGAAGTGTTCCTGCAGGCACAGAAGGACTTCAATACCAACGTGCTCAACGACGCCACCGTGACCATCGGCCACGACGAGACCCAGACGGTGCAGAACGCCCGCACGCGCACGGTCAAGGAAGGCGACGAGAAGGTCACCCTGGAAAAGGGCAAGCGCACGGTGGAGATCCAGACCGGCAGCGACAGCCTCGACGTCAAGGACACCCGCACCGTCACCGTGGGCGGCGACCAGACCCACAAGACCGGTGGCAACTACACCGACAAGGTCAGCGGCGACTACAGCCTGACCATCGATGGCGACCTGAGCATCAAGGTCACCGGCAAGATCACCCTGCAGAGCGGCGCCAGCTTCAGCATCAAGAGCGGCGCCGACCTGGCCGTGCAGGCCAGTACCTCGATCGCGCAGAAGGCCGGTACCTCCTTCGCCAACCAGGCCGGCACCTCCCTGGAGAACAAGGCCGGCACCACCATGACCAACGATGCCGGGGTCAGCCTGACCAACAAGGGCGGCGCGGAACAGACCGTCGACGGCGGCGGCATGCTGACCATCAAGGGTGGCCTGGTGAAGATCAATTGAAGACCGTGACCCGCGGTGATGCCTTCCAGCTGGAGCGTGGTGATTCGCGGCTCAGTGGGCGGCTGCTCGAAGGCGAGCTGAACGGACCGCTGCGCATCGAGGAACAGGCGCGGCCGCAGGCCCTGCTGAACTATGCCGGTGGCGCGCTGCAAGGCGAGAGCCAGACCTTTCACGCCAATGGCCGGCTGTCCGCGCAACTGCCCTATCGCAACGACCGGCTGGAAGGCGTGGCGCGCTTCTACTCCGCCGAAGGGCAACTGCTGCGTTCGGCGACCTACCGCCTCGGCCTGCTGCACGGCGAAGCGATCAGCTACTACCCGGATGGCGCCATGGCCGAGCGGGAGCTGTACAACAACGGCGTGCGCGAAGGGTTGCAGGAGCGCTTCCATGCCAATGGCAAGCTGGCGTACAAGGCCCAGTACCTCAATGGCCAGGCCCTGGATCCGGGGCAGCAGTATGCCGCGGACGGCCGGCCGCTGGATGCGGCGGGGAAGCCGGTGTCGCGGTTGAAATGGTGGTGGAGCAGTGGGGCGCAGGGGTGATGCTGATGGCCTTATCGCTGCATCGGTATCTACACATCAGCCTAGAGGTCAACGCGGCCCCTGTGGGAGCGGGTTTACCCGCGATTGCGCTAGTGAATTCACCGACGCCATCGCGGGTAAACCCGCTCCCACAAAGTCCGCGTCGCTTGTGGAACTGTTCTCTGCTCGACAGCGCAGCCTGAAGGGCTGGGTGGACTCCCACAGGGACCACGCTTCACTTGACCGAGATGTGTGCATCAGCATCACGGAATCAACGTCTGCACCTGCCCCGCAAAGTTGATCTTGATCACCCCCGCCCAGTTGCACATCAACGTGCAGTTGGCGTCCAGCGCCGGCATGTTGCCCAGCAGCACCGTCGGTGCGCCGGGAATCCAGGGCGCGGCCGTGGCCGGGATGCACGGCATCGGCGTGAGCACGCCGAGGGCGGCGGCCGTCGCGGCGGCGACCATGGGGTTGGCCATGCTCATGCACATGCCGAAGGTGGGAATATTGACCAGCGGGATATGGTCCATGATGTTCGCCGCCGGCACGCCACCGACCATCACCCGGTTCACCGGCAACACGTTCAAGGCACAGGGCGCAGCGCCGAAGCTGCATTGCATCAAGGCGCCGGTAACGACCTGGGGACACGACATTCCTGACTCCGCGGGTTGGTCTCTGTGGGGGTCGACTGTAGCCCATCTGTAGGAAATTTCCCTCACCTCAAATCAACGGCAATCCGCTCACATGAGCTGCGTGCACAACCTTATATTCCGAAAAGCTATTAATTTATCTTTATTGATAATTGGACTGAATATCACCTCCCCTTTAAAACTTCCCCCATCGAGCCACTGTTGGCCGGCCAACTGTTCATCCATCAACACCGGATCAACAGTTTCTCCACCAAGGCAACACCCGGCCCGTCGCAAACAAAGCGCAACCCATTGATTCAAAAGGCTTTGCAAAACTGGAACAGCTCTTGCTCAAGCCAGGACATCAACGCAGCCAAGGAATCCGCACCATGAGCATCGCTTTCAACATCGTCGCCGTCTCCGGCGGCGCCTGGCGTCCGTCGCGCACCCTGGTCCTGACCGAGGCCCTGATCGCCGCCCTCGGCCAGCACCTGGACTTCAACGCCCAGGTCATCGAGCTCGGCGATATCGCTCGTCCGGTCGGCGGCGCCCTGTCGCGCGACGAACTGCCCGTCGACGTCGAAGCACAACTGTCCACCATCGAACAGGCCGACCTGCTGATCGTCGCCGCACCGGTCTATCGCGGCTCCTACCCAGGCCAGTTCAAGCACCTGTTCGACCTGATCGGCCAGGACGCCCTGGTCGACACCCCGGTGCTGCTCGCCGCCACCGGCGGCAGCGAGCGCCATGCCCTGGTCATCGATCACCAGTTGCGCCCGCTGTTCAGCTTCTTCCAGGCCCTGACCCTGCCCATCGGCGTGTATGCCGCCCAGGCTGACTTCCACGACTACCAGATCACCAGCCCGGCCTTGCAGGCGCGTATCGCCCTGGCCGCCGAGCGGGCCGCGGCCGTGCTCGGCGGGGCGATCGACATTGCCCCGCGCAAGATCGCCTGAGGCATGCCCATGACCCTGCCTTCCCCGCACCTGCAAACCCCGCTGCAAACCGCCCGTGAGCTGGCCACGCGCTTTGCCGAGACCGCCGTCGAACGTGACGCCCGCGGCGGCACGCCGAAAGCCGAGCGCGATGCCCTGCGCGCCAGCGGCCTGCTCGGCCTGGTGATCCCCACCCAGTACGGCGGCCTCGGCGCCAGCTGGAGCGAAACCCTCGAAGTGACCCGTGAATTCGCCCGGGTCGACAGTTCCATCGCCCATGTCTTCGGCTTCCAGCACCTGATGCTGGCCACCGTGCGCCTGTTCTCCAGGCCCGAGCAGTGGGAACCCTGGTTCGAACAGACCGCGCGCAAGCACTGGTTCTGGGGCAACGCCCTCAACCCGCTGGACACCCGCACCGTGGTCAAGCGCTTTGATGGCTGGTGCGAGTTCTCTGGCAAGAAGAGCTTCTGCTCCGGCGCCAGCGATTCGGAAATGCTCATCGCCTCGGCCATCGACGAAAGCGCCGGCGGCAAGCTGCTGATCGCCGCGGTGCCGAGCGCCCGCAGCGGCATCACCCTGCATGGCGACTGGGACAACATCGGCCAGCGCCAGACCGACAGCGGCAGCGCCACCTTCGAGCGGGTCCGCGTCGAACACAGCGAATTGCTGCTCGATCCCGGCCCGCTGAGCACGCCGTTCGCCTGCCTGCGCCCGCTGATCGCCCAGTTGCACTTCGCCAACCTGTTCCTCGGCATCACCGAGGGCGCCTTCGCCGAAGCCCGCGACTACACCCTCAACGAGAGCCGCCCCTGGTTCCGCTCCACGGCCCGGCACAGCGGCGAAGACCCGCACGTGCTGCGTCACTACGGCGAATTCTGGGTCGGCCTGGAAAGCGTGCGCCTGCTGATCGAGCGCGCCGCCAACCTGCTCGACCAGGCCTGGGCCAAGGGCACCGGCCTGGGCGCCGAGGAACGCGGGCAACTGGCCCTGGCCATCGGCACGGCCAAGGTGGCCGCGACCCGCCAGGGCCTGGATATCTGCAACCGCCTGTTCGAAGTCACCGGCGCCCGCGCCACCCATGCCTCGCTGCGCTTCGACCGGCACTGGCGCAACCTGCGCACCCAGACCCTGCACGACCCGGTGGACTACCGCGTCCACGAGCTCGGCGAATGGGCGCTGAACGGTACGCGCCCGACCCCGACCTTCTATTCATAAGGCCTGCCCATGCAATTGCTCACCCTGCCCCCGTCCCCGACCCTGGCCACCTCGATCCGCGCCACCGCGCAGGTCTTCGAGGACCCGCGCTCGCAGGCGCTGCTGGCCCACCTGCAACAGGTCGCGCCCAGCGAGGCGAGCGTGCTGATCATCGGCGCCACCGGGACCGGCAAGGAGCTGGTGGCGCGGCACATCCACAACCTCAGCGGCCGCCGCAACGGGCCGTTCGTGGCGGTCAACTGCGGCGCGTTCTCCGAGTCGCTGGTGGAAGCCGAGCTGTTCGGCCACGAGAAAGGTGCCTTCACCGGTGCCCTGGCGGCCAAGGCCGGCTGGTTCGAGGAAGCCGACGGCGGCACCCTGTTCCTCGACGAGATCGGCGACCTGCCGATGCCGATCCAGGTCAAGCTGCTGCGGGTGCTGCAGGAGCGGGAAGTGGTGCGCCTCGGCTCGCGCAAGAGCATCCCGATCAACGTGCGGGTGCTGGCCGCGACCAATGTGCAGCTGGAAAAGGCCATCAACGCCGGGCATTTCCGCGAGGACCTGTACTACCGCCTCAACGTCGTCAGCCTGCAGTTGCACCCGCTGCGCGAGCGCCCCGGCGATATCCTGCCGCTGGCCCGCCATTTCATCGCCGAGTACAGCCGGCGCCTCGGCTATGCCGAAGTCAGCCTCAGCGAGGAAGCGCGCCAACGCCTGGCCGGCTACGACTGGCCGGGGAATATCCGCGAGCTGGAAAACGTCATCCACCACACCCTGCTGCTGTGCCGCGACCAGGTGATCCGCGCCGAAGACCTACACCTGTCGAACCTGCGCATCGAGCGCGAGGACAGCAGCCGGGCGCGCCCGGAGAGCGCCGACGAGCTGCTGCAACGGGCGCTGCTGCAACTGTTCGAGGAACAGGGCGAGGGCCTGCATGAAAAGGTCGAGGACGCCCTGCTGCGCGCCGCCTACCACTTCTGCCACTACAACCAGGTGCACACCGCGCAGCTGCTGGGGCTGTCGCGCAACATCACCCGCACCCACCTGATCCGCATCGGCGAGCTGGTGGTGAACAAGCGCCGCCCCGCCCCCGGCGGCTTCGACGGCCGGGTGATCAACCTGTCGATCTGAATTCCAAGAAAACCCTTGCTACGCGTGCCTACCTATCAACGATGGCAACAAGGACACTGCAATGAGTCTCGATATTTTCTGGTTCCTGCCGACTTCCGGCGACACCCGCTACCTTGGCCACTCCGCCAGCGGCCGGCCAGCGACCAACGCCTACATGCGCCAGATCGCCGTGGCCGCCGACCAGCTCGGCTATGACGGCCTGCTGATCCCCACCGGCGCCAGTTGCCTGGACCCCTGGGTCACCGCCGCCAGCCTGGTGCCGGTGACCCAGCGCATCAAGCTGCTGGTGGCCCTGCGCACCTCCCTCGGCAACCCCACCGCCTCGGCGCGCCAGGCAGCGAGCCTGGACCAGGCCAGCAACGGCCGCCTGCTGCTCAACGTGGTGCCGGGTGGCGATGCCACCGAACTGGCCGCCGATGGCGTCTTCCTCAAGCATGACGAGCGCTACGAAGCCTCGGACGAATTCCTCACCATCTGGCGCCGCCTGCTGCAGGGCGAGACCGTCGACTTCGAGGGCAAGCACCTCAAGGTCGAAGGCGCGCAGAACTTCTTCCCGCCCGTGCAGCAGCCCTACCCGCCGCTGTACTTCGGTGGATCCTCGCCGGCGGCCCATGAACTGGCGGCCAAGCATGTGGACGCCTACCTGACCTGGGGCGAGCCGCCGGCCGCAGTGGCCGAGAAGATCGCCGACGTCCGCGCCCGCGCGGCACAACACGGTCGTACCGTGCGTTTCGGCGTGCGCCTGCACGTGATCGTGCGCGAGACCAACGAGGCCGCCTGGGCGGCGGCCGACGAACTGATCAGCCACCTGGACGACGCCACCATCGCCGCCGCCCAGGCCAACTACGCGAAGATGGATTCCGAGGGCCAGCGGCGCATGGCCGCCCTGCACGGCGGTGATCGCAACAAGCTGGAAGTGGCGCCGAACCTGTGGGCCGGCGTCGGCCTGGTGCGTGGCGGTGCCGGCACCGCGCTGGTGGGCGATGCCGAGACCGTCGCCGCGCGCCTGCTGGAATATGCCGAACTGGGCGTCGACAGCTTCGTGCTGTCTGGCTACCCGCACCTGGAAGAGGCCTATCGCTTCGCCGAACTGGTGTTCCCGCTGCTGCCGGGCAAGGGCAAGGTCACCGTCGATGGCGCCTTCACCGGCGGCGCCTTCGATGTGCGCGCGGGCAAGGAGCAGGCCGCATGAAGATCATCGACCTGCGCTGCCGCCCGGCCTACCTGCACCCCTTCTTCGGTGGCGTGCCGGGATCGCCCGAGCACGACACCGCGCGCTGGCTTAACCGCCGGGTCGGCACCCGTGGTGCCGACAACCATTTCGAGCGCTCGCTGACCCAGGAAGGCTTCCTCGCTGAAGTGCGCGAAGCGGGCCTGTACAAGGCCGCGGTGATCGGCCGCCACACCCCGGCGCAGCACCTGTCCAACGACCTGATCCACAGCGTGGTCCACGGCCATGCCGAACTGCTCGGCATCGGTGCCGTCGAGCCGGTGCTGCAAGGCGTTGAAGGGGCCATTGCCGAGATCGACCGTGCCATCGACGTCCTTGGCCTGCTCGGCATCGACCTGGAACCCGGCTTCGCCGAGCCGGCGCGGCACCCGGACGATCAGCTGTACTGGCCGATCTACGAGCACCTGCAAAAAAGGGGCATCCCGCTGTTCGTCATGAGCGGCCCGACCACCCCCGACCCGGCCTACAACGACCCGGGACGGCTGGCGGCCGTGGCGCGGGCCTTTCCCCAGCTGAAGATCGTCGCCAGCCACGGCTACTGGCCGAACGTGCAGCAGGCCATCGGCGTCGCCTTCCGCTACGAGAACATCCACCTGCTGCCGGACATGTACCTGTTCCAGGCGGGTAGCGAGGCGTTTGTGCAGGCGGCCAACGGGTTCCTCGGGGATCAGTTGCTGTTCGGGTCGTCGTATACCTTCAGGCCGATTGCGCAGAGCATCGAGGATGCGCAGAAGCTGGGGCTGAAGGATGAGGTGGTGGAGAAGTTCTTCTACCGGAATGCGCAGAGGGTCCTGAATCCAGGTTGATGCATCCGGCCTCATCGCTGGCAAGCCGGAACGCGGACCCTGTGGGAGCGGGTTCACCCGCGATGGCTTTGGTAAATTCACCATCGCAATCGCGGGTGAACCCGCTCCCACAAAGTCCGCGCTTCAGATACCCATGCAGCGATGGGACCGGCCCGGACAACATCAGATCGAGACCCGCTCTACCCGATCCGCCAACCCCCGCACCCGCTCCAGTTCCCCACCCCTGACCGCCACCCGCAAGCGCCCCAGCGCCCGGCCCTGGATCCGCTCCACCCCGCCCTGCAACAGGCGCAGCCCGGGCAAGGCTTGGCTCAGCGCCGCCAGGTCCGGCTCCAGTCCGCGTTCGCCGGTGTAGTGCAGGTCCAGTACCTGCTCCCCCGCCACGTCGATGTCTTCCTGGTGTTCCGACGGCGCCAGCAGGATGCGGCTGACCTCATGCCGCGGATCGCCGAACACCCGCCACACCTCGCCCTGCTCCACCACCCGCCCGCGCTCCAGCACGGCGACGCGGTGGCAGAGGTCGCGGATCACTTCCATCTCGTGGGTGATAAGGACGATGGTCAAGCCCAGCCGGCGGTTGATATCCCGCAGCAATTGCAGGATGGCCTGGGTGCTTTCCGGATCGAGGGCCGAGGTGGCTTCGTCGCACAGCAGGACCTGCGGGTCGAGCACCAGCGCGCGAGCGATGCCGACCCGCTGCTTCTGCCCGCCGGAGAGTTGTGCAGGGTACGCATCACGGCGCTCGCCGAGGCCGACCAGTTGCAGCAGTTCCTCGACCTTTCGCGTGCGCTGCGCTGCCGGCACGCCGGCCATTTGCAACGGCAGTTCGATGTTCTCGGCCACGGTGCGGGTCGAGAGCAGGTTGAAGTGCTGGAAGATCATCGCCACCTGGCGCCGCAACGGGCGCAGTTGGGCGGCGTCGAGACGGGCGATGTCCTGGCCGTCGATCAGCACCTGGCCGGCGCTGGGGGTTTCCAGGCGGTTGAGCAGGCGCAGCAGCGAGGACTTGCCGGCGCCGCTGCGGCCGATGATGCCGAAGATCTCGCCGCGCTGGATGCTCAGGTCGATGTTTTCCAGGGCAACGAGGTCGCCATAGCGCTTGCCGATGCCCTGGAGCTGCAGGTGGGTGGTGAGGGTTGCTGGGGGGAAGCTGGTCATGAATGACACCTGAAGAAATCGGCTGATCGCGGACCCTGTGGGAGCGGGTTTACCCGCGATTACGGTGGTGCATTCACTATCGCAATCGCGGGTAAACCCGCTCCCACACAGGCCAATGCGCTCCCAAAAGAGAGACAGGCTCAGAAACCGGGAGCAATCTGCCCCTTGTAGCGGGTCAGGATGAACTGCCGCACCTCCGGAGCATTCAACGCCTTGGCCAGCTTCTGGATACCCGGGTCCTGGATGTTGTCCGGCCGTGCCACCAGGTACTCGACATACAGGTCCTTGCCCTTCTCGACGATCAGCGCGCTGCTGGTATCGATCCCCGCCTCCAGCGCGTAGTTGGCGAAGACGAAGGCCAGGTCCACCTGGTTCACCGCACGGGCCAGCAAGGCACCTTCCAGTTCACGGATCTTCAGTTTCTTCGGGTTCTCGGCGATGTCGCGCTGGGTCGCCAGGGTGTTGGACGGGTCCTTGAGCTTGATCAACCCGGCCTCATGCAAGAGCACCAAGGCGCGCCCGGTGTTCACCGGATCGTTGGGGATGGCCACGCTGGCGCCATCGGGCAGGTCCTTCAGGTCCTTGATCTTCGTCGAGTAGGCACCGAACGGCTCGATATGCACGCCCACCACCGGCACCAGGTCGGTGTGGCGGGTCTTGTTGAAGTCGTCGAGGAACGGCCGGTACTGGTAGTAGTTGGCGTCGAGGTTCTTCTCCGCCAGTTGCAGGTTGGGCTGGATGAAGTCGGTGAAGACCTTGATGTCGAGATCGACACCTTCCTTGGCCAGCACCGGTTTGACGAACTCGAGGATCTCCGCGTGGGGCACCGGCGTGGCGCCGACGGTGATCTTCTCGTTGGCCTGGGCCGAGAAGCTGATGATGGCGGCGGCAAGGACCGCCAGGGATTGCTTGAACATGGACTGACTCCCGTTTTTTCAAAAGGCGGCCGTCGTAGGGCGAACGTGGGGCCAGTGAGGTAAAGGGTGTTTCAGCGGCGGGTGAAGTGCCGCACCAGGCGGTCGCCGCTCATCTGCAGGGCCTGCACCAGCAGGATCAGCAGGAGCACGGTGACCACCATCACATCGGTCTGGAAACGCTGGTAGCCGAAGCGGATCGCCAGGTCGCCAAGGCCGCCACCGCCGATCACTCCGGCCATGGCGGTGTAGTCGACGAGGACGATGGCAGTCACGGTGACCGCCGCGATCAACCCGGTCCGGGATTCCGGCAACAGGGTGTAGCGGATGATCTGCCAGGTACTGCCGCCCATGGCCTGGCTGGCTTCAACCAGGCCGCGGTCGACTTCGCGCAGTGCGGTTTCCACCAACCGCGCGAAGAATGGCGTGCAGCCCACCACCAGCGGCGGAATGGTGCCGCGCACCCCCAGCGAGGTGCCGGTAAGCAGCGTGGTCATCGGGATCAGCACGATCAGCAGGATGATGAACGGCAGCGAGCGCAACACGTTGACCACCAGCGACATCACCCGGTACAGCCCCGGGCTGGACAGCAACTGGCGCTGGCCGGTGAGGTACAGCAACACCCCCAGCGGCAGCCCGAGCAGCACGGTGAAGCCCAAGGCTGCAGCGAGCATGCTCAGGGTCTCCAGGCTGGCCTGGCCGACTTCGCTCCAGTCGAGATTGGCCAGCAGCTCGTTCATTGCCCAGGCTCCCGACGCAACGCCGCCACCGGGTGCGGCGCGCGCAGGCGATCACCCTGGCCGAACAGCTTGTGGCGCAGGGTGCCTTCGGCGTACTCGCGCTTGAACAGGCCCCGGGCCTGCAACTCCGGCACCAGCAGGTCGACCACGGCGACGAAGGTCTCCGGAGCGACCACGCTGGCCAGGTTGAAACCGTCGACACCGGTCTCCTCGACCCATTCCTGCAACTGGTCGGCGACCGTCTTCGCCGAGCCCACCAGCACCGGGCCGTCACCACCGATGGCGCAGTAATCGGCGATCTCGGCGGTGGTCCAGGTACGGCTCGGGTCGGCGCGGGTGAAGGCTTCCACCGCCGACTGGATGGCGTCGCTTGGCACTTCGCGCAGCACCTGCTGCGGGTCGTATTCGGCGAAGTCGATGCCGGTCCAGCCCGACATCAGGGTCAGCGCGCCACTGGCGCTGGCGTACTCGCGGTATTCGCGCAGGCGAGCCAGGGCCGCTTCATCGGTCTCGGCGACGATCACCGTGAGCTGTTCGAGGATGACGATGTCGTCTGCCGCACGCCCGGCCGCCACGGCGGCGGCACGGAAGTCGGCGACCTGCTTCTTCAGCACCGCCTTGCTCGGCGCGGCGACGAACACGCACTCGGCATTGGCCGCAGCGAACGCCCTGCCCCGGCTCGACGCGCCGGCCTGGTAGAGCACCGGGGTACGCTGCGGCGACGGTTCGCTGAGGTGGAAACCGGGGACCTTGAAGTACTCGCCCTGGTGAGCGATGCCATGCACCTTCGCCGGGTCGGCATAGACCCCGCTGGCCGCGTCGGCGCGCACGGCGTCTTCGTCCCAGCTGCTTTCCCAGAGCTTGTAGCAGACCTGCAGGTATTCCTCGGCCAGGGCGTAGCGCTGGTCGTGGGACAGTTGTTCACGCTGGCCCAGGTTGCGTGCGCCGCTGCTCAGGTACGAGGTGACGATGTTCCAGCCGGCGCGGCCCCGGGTCAGGTGATCGAGGGTGGACATGCGCCGGGCGAACGGAAACGGATGCTCGAAGGACACCGAGGCGGTGACGCCGAAGCCCAGGTGCTCGGTGGCCGCGGCCATGGCCGGGACCAGTTGCAGCGGATCGTTCACCGGCACCTGCGCGGCGTTGCTCAGGGCCGCGTCGGCGTTGCCGCCGTAGACATCGTAGACACCCAGCACATCGGCGATGAACAGGCCGTCGATACGCCCGCGCTCCAGGGTCCTGGCCAGTTCGACCCAGTAGTGGATATCGGTGTAGCGCCGCGACTGGTCGCGGGGATGGCGCCACAAGCCGGGCGACAGGTGCCCGACGGTGTTCATGGCGAAGGCATTGAGACGGATCTGCTTGGACATGGCCGCTTCCTCAGTTCCAGTCGTGACGGGCCGGCTTGATGCCGTTCAGCGCCCAGTTGCCGACCAGGTGGTACTTCCAGCGCACCGGGTCGTGCAGGGTGTGCACCCGGGCATTGCGCCAGTGCCGGTCGAAGCCGTGGCGGGCCAGGGACGAGCGCGTGCCACCCAGTTCGAACAGGCGGTTGCTGGCTTCCAGGGCGGCTTCGGTGGTGAGCACCTTGGCCTTGGCCACGGCGACCGAGGCGGCGGCGACATTGTCCTCGTCCGGTGCCGGCCGAGCTGCGTCGAGCACCCAGCCGGCGCGTTCCAGCAAGGCTTCGGCGGCTTCCTGGCGGATCTCCAGGGCGCCGACCTGGATGATGGTCAGCGGGTCGTCGCCGGCCTTCTCCACCTTGGCATCGACCCAGGGCCGGGCATGCTCACGGACGAAAGCGATGGTGTCGTCCAGCGCCGCGCGGCCGATGCCGGCGTCGATGGCAGCGGTGGTCAGCTGGGCGAAGGGACCGGCCAGGGTCGGGCTTTCGTAGGAGCGATAGCTGGGGACCACATTGAATGCCGGGACGCGCAGGCCATCGGCAAGCACGGTGCCGCTGGAGGTGGTGCGCTGGCCGATGCTGTCCCAGTCGTCGACCACCACCAGGCCCGGCGTGCCGCGCTCGACGAAGGCCAGGTGCGCACGGTCCTGCTGGTCCAGGGCCAGCACGCCGATCCAGTGGGCGTAGAGCGAGCCGGTGCAGTAGCCCTTGCGCCCGTCGATGCGGTAGCCGTCGCCGTCGCTGGCCAGGCGGGTCTGGATGTCCTGAACGGTCTTGCCACCGGTTTCCGACAGGGCATTGGCAAAGCGATTGCCCTTGAGCACCAGGTCGAAGAAGAAGCGTTGCTGCTCGGCGCTGCCTTGCAGGCGGATGTCTTCCAGCAGGCAGTAATGATTCTGCGGAATCTGGCCGAGGGACGGGTCGGCGGCGGAAACGATGGCGATCACCCGGGCCAGGGTGGCGTAGGAGACTTCGGCGCCGCCGTGGGCGCGAGGCACGGTGATGCCCCAGAGACCGCTGTTGGAGAAGGCATCGACCACCTCGGCCGGGACCCGGCGCTCGCGATCGCGCTCGGCGGCACCCTGGCGCAACAGTGCGGCGACCTGGTGGGCGACCGCGATGGCTTCAGCGTCGTCGCGGATGACGTGGGCGGCGGGTTGGTGGAGCTCGTAGGGGGCGGAGACAGGCATGGGGTGGATCCTTGGAAAACGTGGACAGGAGCCCTATCGCATTTCCCATGCCAAGGATAAAAATCTTTATTTTTCAGACAGTTAACAAATAATGACAACATTTCCGCAGGCTGGATGGCGAGCAAAATGTTGGGGTGCTGTTGCTGGGCGGACAGTTGGGTAGTGTCAGGACTTCTAAGAATCGGACTGGAGTCGCCCGGGTAATCCGACAGGTTGAATATCAAATACAGGAAAGTTGCCTGCCCCCTAAAAAGAAAGCGCAGCGACAATAACCGCTGCGCAAACTAACTCGAGACTTCAGGAAACTGCGGAAATACCCGCCCCCATTGATTCACCGGCCAGATGTCGCGCCCGCGCCGTGCCCCAGTTCATCGCCCGGGTCATGCTTTCGCCGGGCCGCGAGTCGTAGGTTTCCTCGAACATCAGCGCGCCACCGGCGGAATAGACGCCGATAAACAATTGCGTCGCGCCAATACGAGACAGACGCACCTGGACATCGACGGTTTCCCCGCTGTCCAGGACTTCTTCGTGGGAACGACTCATCAGGGGCGCTTCGGCCCAGGCCCAATAATGTTTTCCGCGATACTTCATGGCCATGCTCCCCGGCTGGAAAATACTCAAGTTGGTCAAGTGAGACTAATACTCGGTGGGCGATCCGCAAACGGCCGCAACGGCTTTTTATAAATTTACGGACCACCGGTAATTTCACGCTGCAATAACGGAAAAACGAAAGATGAACGAACAACTTGCGGAATATTGAAATAACCGCGGGTAAAACGATTGCGTCATTTACTTCGACGGTCTACCGCCTGCACGACCCTGCTTTTTCGCATGTTCCTGGGCGGTCGACTCGCGTGATCCCCGACTCGATCGATCAGGACGCAGGGCGTCGTTGTCACGCTCGACTTCGCCGGGTTGATGCTGGTCCGGGGCGGCCCCGGTGTGTTTGTTCGCAGGCATGGTCATGACTCCAAGGGAAAAGCTGTCAGAACAACGACCCGCTTCGCTTGGCAAAAGGTTCTTCGCGGCGACCAACGGTAGGGCTCGGCGACCACTCGGCCCCTGGACCCAACAAAAACGGAACAGGCCCGGAAACCGCTACCTCCAACGATCACGACCCTTGGTGGTCATCGATCAGGAGACGGCTCGATGAAAGCGCACTTCATGAAACTCATGACCCACCCGGACTACGCCTGGGTCGATATCCGCAGCGAAGAGGAACGCCAGCCCCGCCACTACCTGCCACACCTGCTGCTCTGGGCGCTGCTGCCGGCGGTGTGCCTGTTCATCGGCGTGACCTGGACCGGCTGGAGCCTGGCCGCCGGCGAGCGGGTGCGGGTCAGTGTCGCCAGCGGCCTGCAACTGGGGGTGCTGCTCTACGTGACCTTGCTGCTCGGCACGCTGATCATGGGCGCCTTCATCCGCTGGATGTCGCGGACCTTCGATGCACGGCCGACGCTGAACCAGTGCATCGGTTTCGTCGCCTACACCACCACGCCCTATTTCCTCGCTGGCATCACCGGGCTCTATCCGAGCCGCTGGCTGGCGGTGGCGGCACTGATCGTCGCCGGGGCGTATGCGACGTACCTGCTGTTCGTGGGCCTGCCCAAGTTCATGCGCCTGACCCAGGACAAGGGCTTCCTCTATGCCGCCTCGGTGTGGGGCGTCGGGCTGCTGGTGCTGGTGACCATCCTGGTGAGCATGATCCTGTTCTGGTTCAACACCCTGCAGCCGGAATACCTGAGGCCTTGAGACCGCGCCCCTGGACTACCTCGACCCCTGCTCGATGCTGTAGTGGAATGTATTCCTGACCCCGGGCACCTCCATGGTCCGCCCGTCCACGACCCGCGGCTGGTAGCGGAAGCTGCGCGCCGCCTGCAACGAGGGCTGGGCGAGCCACGGATGGCAGCCCTCAAGCACCTGCGGATCGCGCACCCGCCCCTGGGTATCGACCGTGTAGCTCACCGTGCAATCGCCCTGCACGCCCTTGTCCAGCGCGCGTTGTGGATAGTCGGGGGCCTTCTTCGAGACCGGCAGGTACTGCTGGCTCGCCGCCGCAGCACGGGCGCGCTCGTCGGCGGCGCGTCGTTCTGCGGCAAGCCGCTGTTGTGCCTCGGCTGCCTCACGTGCCAGTTGCTCCTCGCGCTGCTGTGCCTGCCGCGCCTGTTCCTGGCGTTGCTGTTCCTGCCGCTGGCGCTTCTGCTCGGCCACCCGCTCCTGCTTCTCGCGCTGCTGCACACGCTTGAACGCCAGCTCGGCTTGCGTCGGCACCACCGGTGCCGGCGCTTTCACCACTTCAGGAGGGGCTGGCGGCTCGATCACGGGCGGCGCCGCCTCGACGACCGGCGCAACAGGCTCGGGCACCGGCGCCGGCACGCTGACCAGTTGCGTGGTGATCACCGGCACCACCGGCGCCGGCAAGGTGGGTCGGTAGTCGTGCCCCAGCAGGGCCAGCGCCACGGCCACGTGCAGGGCCACGGCCAGCCCGGCGGCACCGGTATGGCCGCGCCAGTTGGGCAGGCCGAAGGCAGGAAGCGGCGTATTCATCGGCAGGCTCAGGCTGCTCATGCTCAAGGTTCCTCGGTGATCAGGCCGAGGTTGCTGACCCCGCCCCGCTGCAATTCGGCGATCCCGGCCACCACCCGGCCGTAGTCGGCGCCATGGTCGGCACGCACGTAGACCTGGGTGTCACCCCGTTCGGCAATCACCCGCCCGACCTTCTCGCGCATTTCCTCCAGGCTCACCGCGCTGTCGCTCTGCCCGTCGAGCTTCAGGTCCGGCCCGACATTCCAGTAGAAACCGCCATCGGCCTGCACCGACAGGGTCAGCACCTGGCGCTCGCTGTCCGCCGGCAGCGCCTGGGCGGCGACCTTGGGCAGTTCGAGCTTGACGCCCTGCACCAGCATCGGCGCGGTGACCATGAAGATCACCAGCAGCACCAGCATCACGTCGATATAGGGCACCACGTTCATCTCCGCCTTCACGGCGTGTTTGCGCTGGGGTTTGACCAACATCGAAAACCTTCCCTTGCTGAAAAACACTTTGCTATTCACCGCACCCGCCGTGGGAGCGGCGTACGTTCAGGCCACCGCAGCCATGCTCGGGGTGCAGTGCAGGCGCTTGTGCAAGCGCGCCTGCAATTCATTGGCAAAGCTGTAGTTGCGGGCACTGAGCAGTTGCCCGCGGGCGCTGAAACGGTTGTAGGCCATCACTGCGGGGATCGCCGCGAACAGGCCGATGGCGGTGGCGATCAGCGCTTCGGCGATGCCCGGCGCCACGGTGTTGAGGGTTGCCTGCTGCACCTGGGACAACCCGAGGAAGGCATTCATGATCCCCCACACGGTGCCGAACAGGCCGATGTACGGGCTGACCGAACCGACGGTGGCGAGGAAGGCCAGGCCCTTGTCGAGACGTTCGTCCTGCTCCGCCACCGCCACGTACAGGCTGCGCTCGACACCGTCGAGGACCGTCGCCGGGTCGATCTGCGGCTGACGCTGCAACTGGGCGAAACTCTGGTAACCCTCGACGAAGATCTGCTGCAGCGGCGTTTCCACCTCGCCGTCCGCCGCCTTCGCCTGGCTCTCGCGGTACAGCAGGGCCAGGTCGCCGCTGGCGCGGAAACGCTGGAGGAAACCGTCCGAAGCGCGTTCGCTACGGCGCAGGCTGGTGCCGCGCTGGACGATCAGGTACCAGCTGAGCAGCGAGGCCAGCACCAGGCAGGCCATCACCGCCTGCACCACCCCGCTGGCATCGCTGACCAGGCCCCAGATGCTCATGTGTTCGCTTGCATGCATGTCGTGCTCCCTGCCCCGCCGCACGCGGGGCCTTTCTCGTAATTGGATGACGCCGGCATTGCCGGTTGATGACAGTCGCTCAATCCAGCTTCAGCGCCTCGACCACCTGGCTCCAGGCCAGGTACTTGAAGTTCTGCGTGCCCTCGGGCATGCGCTTGCGGCCGTCCTGCACCACCAGCAGGCCCTGGCTCCAAGGGCGACCCAGGTTGGCCGAGGTGAGGTCGAGGCCATCGGTTTCCGAAGCGCCGTCGATGCCGCGTTCGGCATTCAGGCCGATCGAGAAGCTGCCGCGCAGGCGGTACGGCGGTTTCGCCTCGACCACCACGTAGCGATCGTTGCCCTGGCTGGAAATCACCAGGTAGTCGCGCTGCTTGCCCGGGTAGAAGCCGAGGCCTTCGATATCCGCCTTGACCGGCCCGCCCACGGCAATCACCTGTTCAAGCGTGGCCGGGGCATCGGCACGGGCATCCAGGGCCCAGACCGCCTTGTCTTCCTCGCCGATGAACAGGCGCTGGCCGCGGTCGTCGGCGACACAGCCTTCCGGTTGCGTGGCGGTGGCGAAGCGGCGCACCAGCTCGCCCTGGATCTCGCCGCGCGGCGCGTCCAGGCGGTATTGCAGGAAGCTGCCGTCCTTGTCGTTGGCAATGGCGTGGATGGCGCCCGTGGCGTCCTTGAACAGGCACAGGCCGTAGATGTCCTTGAGCGGCGTGGGCACTTCGCCGAGCACCGCGACCTCGCCGGTCTTCGGCTCGATGCTGAAGACGTGCAGGCTGTTGTGGTCGCGGTTGCTCGCCACCGCCAGGTCCACGCTGCGCTCGCCGAGACGGAAACCGTTGCGCACATCGACGTTGTTGACCCGGCCGATGCGCAGGTCCTGCAGCGGCTTGCCGGCCAGGTCATAGACCAGCAGCCCGCCCTTCTTGTCGGTGCCGAGCACGCGACTGTGCTGCGGGTCGGCGGCGTTGACCCAGATCGCCGGGTCGTCGGCCGCATCGCCAAAGCTCGGGACCGGCTCGGTCTGCACCAGGGCCGGCAGGACCGGGGTCGCCGGCGGAGTGGCCACGGCAGGCAGCTGCCAGTCGAGACGGGCGCGCTGCTGGCCCTGGTCATCAACGATCAGCAGGTCCAGGCCCTTGCCGTCCTGGCGCAGGCTGACCTGTTCCGGGTCCTTGAGACCGGCCAGCGCCAGCGCGGCGTCGCCCTGCCAGCGCAAGCCTTGCTGGCGATACAGGTGCAGGGTCGCGCTGGCCGGGTCCAGGGCCAGCAGGCCACCGGGCACCACGGCCATGCCGGCGGTCTTCTTGCCAAGCGCGCCGAAGGGCGCGCGCAGGTCCACCGGCCGGCGCTGCAACGGCGCCTCGGCAGCCGCGCCGTAGCGCCACAGGCCGACGTTCTCTTCGTTGACATAGAGGCTGTCGCTGGCGTCGTCGACCTGGCAGTGCTCGCTCATCGGCGGCAGGCTGAGCCCGCGCACCCGCTGCGCGCTGGCCAGCGGCACGTCGGCGCTCGCCACCAGCCACTGCTCGCCAACCCCTTCGTCGCCCACCAGGAACAGGAAACTGTTGCGCGCGCTGTCGCGGTACAGGCACAGGCCCTCGATGGCGAAATCGCGCTTGGGCAGGTACAGCGGCGTGCTCCAGCCCTTCTCCCGCTGCAGGCCGACCAGCAAGGCCTGCTGGCGCTTGCTGTCGAGGCTGGCGACCAGCAGGCCGTCGCCGCTGGTGCGCAGGTCGAGGCCCTTGTAGCGGCCCTCCAGCTGGCTCAGTACCTGGCCATCGGCCTTGAGCAGTTGCAGCCCCTGCTTGCCGGCCAGCAGGCGCTCGGCGCCGGGCCAGAAACCATCGTTGCCCAGCAGGCGGGCATTTTCCAGCGCGCCCGGCAGGCGCTCGCCGAGGGTCAGCGCCGGTTGTGCCACGGCCTGGGACACCGCGAGGGACAGCAACAGGCCGCCCAGCAGCGGATAAGGTCTTGCTTTGAACATGTTCGATTCTCGAAAGCGGCCCGCGCCACCGCCTGACGTGGCGGCGCGCGGGGATCGGTCAGAAATGGGTCAGGGTCAGGCCAACCTTGTAGGTCGGGCCGTATTCCTCGTACTGCGAGTTGAAGCGCGAGCGCCCGGTGTAGGTGTAATAGGACTCGTCGGTGATGTTCTGCGCCTCGAAGGTCAGCTGCAGGTCCGGGGTGATGAAGTAGCCGGCCTTGAAGTCGACGAACAGCTGGTCGTCCGAATACAGGTCATGGGCCTTGTCATCGATCGCGGCGACTTCCGCCAGGTAGCTGGACTTGTAGTTGGCCGCCAGGCGCAGGCTGAGCCTGTCGTCTTCCCAACCGAGGGTGAGGTTGCCGACCGTGTCGGACTGGTTGGGCAGGTCGATGCGCCGGCTCAGTCCCTGGCCTTCGATCTCGGCGCGGGACTTGCTCAGGGTCAGGTTGCCGCCCAGCAGCAGACCGTTCCACGGCGCCGGCAGCCAGTCGAATTTCTGCGAGTAGGCCAGTTCCAGCCCGTACAATTTCGCGCTTTTGCCGTTGGCGAAGGTCTTGGCCTCGTCGAAGTCGACCCACTCGCCGCTGCCGGCCAGGTCGGTGTTGTAGACGAAGTTGTCGATGTCCTTGTAGAACAGGAACGCCGAGACGGTGCCGGCGCGCCCCATGTAGTGCTCGATGCCGAGGTCGAGGTTCATCGACTCCAGCGGCTTGAGGTTGGGGTTGCCGAAGCTGGCTTCGCCTTCGCTGTCGTCGATCATGAACCCCGGCGCCAGCTGGCCGAAGGTCGGGCGCACCACCGTGTTGGTCCAGGCCGCACGCAACTGGGTCTGCGGGCTGAACTGGTAGCGCGCGTGCAGGCCCGGCAGCGAGTGGTCGTAGCGCTTGCGGCTTTCGCTCGGGCTGTACACGCCGTCGCGCAGGCCGGTGCCCTTGGCCTCGAATTCGGTGCCCTCGTAGCGCACGCCGCCGATGAAGCGCCAGGCGTCGATGTCGACGGTGTTCATCAGGTACGCGGCGTTGATGTCTTCGCTCATCCGGAAGTCGTTGATCCGCGATTCCTCCTCGTCATAAAAGGCATTGCGGTCCAGGCCGCCGATCAGGTCCTTGATCGCCCCGGCGCTGATGCCGTTGCCGAAGTGGCCCAGGGAATAGTCGACCTTGCCGCCCTGGTAGCCGGCCAGGGTGATGTCGTCGAAATCGTCGTAGACCCAGACATCGGTGTCGCTGCGCTTGTCGCGGCGGCTGGCCTTGGCGCCGAACTTGACCTGGGAGGCATTGCCGGCCAGTTCGTAGTCGCGGGCGAGGTCGAAGCGGATGTTCTTTTCCTCGTCGCTGGAACGGGCCTTTTCCCATTCCACCTTGTCCAGGGTGAAGGCGTCCGGGTCGTAGAAGTCTCTGCCGGTGCTCAAGCGCGGCTTGCGCGTGCCATCGAAGCCGATGCCGCTGAAGTCGCCCTCGAACCTGGCGTTGGCGATGCCGCCGGGGTCGTTCTCGGTGGACTTGCTGTAGCCGACCTGGCCGCTGAGGGTCCAGGCGTCGATCAGGCGTTCGCCACCGAACACGTAGGAGCGGATTTCCTGGGTGTCCTCGCGCGACTTCAGGGCGCGCCAGCCCTCGCCATCGCCACGCTCGCCGGAGGCTTGCGGGTCTTCGAACTCGACCCCGGCGGCGTTGCGCGTCTCGGTGTCCTTGAAGCGGCTGTACAGGGTGCGCAGGTAGTAGCTGGAGAAGTCGTCGGGGCGGTAGTCGAAGTTCAGCCCGGCACCGGTGCGTTCGCGGCGGATGCGGTAGTCGCGCCGCTCGGCTTCTTCCAGGCGCGGCGAGTCACCGTCGAAGTCCCAGGCGCCGCCGGTCTCGACGTTGTCCGAGCCGAAGTCGCGCTGCTGCCAGCTGAGTGCGGCGGCCACGCCGAAGTTGTCGATGCCGTCGCCGAGGCTGAACTTGTTGCTGAAGGCGCCGGAGAATTTCGGGCTGTCCTGGCGGGTGTTCTGGTCGTGGCTGGCTTCGCCGCTGAGGGTGTAGAACAGTCCCGGATGGTCGAAGGCCGACAGGCTCTCCACCTCGATGGTGCCGCCGAGGGAGTTGGCATCCATGTCCGGGGTCAACGACTTGACCACCGACAGCGACTGCACCAGTTCGGTGGGCAGCACGTCCAGGGCCACGGCGCGGCGATCGCCTTCCGGTGCCGGCAGCAGGGTGCCGTTGATGGTCACGCTGTTCAGGTCCGGGCCGATGCCGCGCACGCTGACGAAGCGGCCCTCGCCCTGGTCGCGCTCCACCGACAGGCCGGGAATGCGCTGCAGGGCTTCGGCGGCGTTGTCGTCGGGCAACTGGCCGACGGCGTCGGCGTGGACCACGCTGCGGATGGTGTCCGAGGCTTTCTGCTCTTTCAGCGCCTGGTCCAGGCTGGCGGCCTGGCCAACCACGTTGACATGCTCGACCTTGTCGTCGGCGAAGGCCGGCAGGCTGGCGGCGATGGCCATGCCCAGCAGGCTGATCTTGAATCTGACGATTGCCACGTTGTTGCTCCCCTGAAGTCGATCCGCCACACCGGGGCGGAAACTGAGGGGCACGCTAGGGGTGGCGTGTGGCAGATCTGTGACAGGGATTTTCGTTGCGGTGGGATCGGGGTGTTTTTGCCGGTTTTCGGGTTGATTCTGGGCTGATATGACCCCCCGTCGGTCTTTGCTGGTGCTGGTCTTATCCGTTACCTGCGGCGACTGCGCCGGCCCCTTCCGCCTTTACGGCGGCTTACTTTTTTCTTGGAAAAAGTAAGCAAAACCGCCTGCTCCTGCATCCGGCCCTACGCTGCGCTCCGGGTCCCCTCCCTCCGGTGTCTTGCAGGGGCTGCGCGGCCTACGATTTGCTGCGCAAATCTTCATCTCGCG
>NZ_JAZDQN010000022.1:0-105090 GCF_036324125.1 Pseudomonas ulcerans
TTTTTGAATTTGTATTTCGGGGTAGCAGTGGGCATTCTGTCGGGGGGGTTTCCCCCGCTTTTGGGGTGTTTATTCCACATTCAAAAGCGGGGGTGACCCCGCTCCTACAGGATCTATGTACAAGTCAACGAATTCGCGGCTGTCCCATGAATCCGGTAAGCTTGCTAACGATTTTCCCCCGCCTGTCCCCACGGAACCCCCCGATGTCCCAAGCTCACCCGAAAAGCCGGGCCCTGCGCGTGCGCAGCGATGTCCTCGCCGGCCTGACCACGTCCTTCGCCTTGGTGCCGGAATGCATCGCCTTCGCCCTGGTCGCCCACCTCAACCCGCTGATGGGCCTGTACGGCGCCTTCATCATCTGCACCCTGACCGCGTTGTTCGGCGGGCGGCCGGGGATGATCTCCGGCGCCGCCGGCTCGATGGCGGTGGTGATCATCGCCCTGGTGGTGCAGCAGGGCGTGCAGTACCTGCTGGCCACGGTGCTGCTGGGCGGATTGCTGATGATCCTGTTCGGCCTGTTGCGCCTGGGCAAGCTGGTGCGGCTGGTGCCGTACCCGGTGATGCTCGGCTTCGTCAACGGCCTGGCCATCGTCATCGCCATGGCCCAGCTGGAGCATTTCAAGCAGGGCGAAGCCTGGCTGCAGGGCTCGGCCCTGTGGCTGATGCTCGGCCTGGTGGGCCTGACCATGCTGGTGGTTTACGTGCTGCCGAAACTGACCCGCGCGGTGCCGCCGGCGCTGGTGGCGATCCTCGGTGTCGGCGTGCTGGTGTACCTGCTCGACCTGCCGACCCGCACCCTCGGTGACATGGCCCACATCGCCGGCGGCCTGCCGTCCCTGGCCCTGCCGGATATCCCGTGGAACCTGGAAACCCTGCGCATCATCGCCCCCTATGCAGTGCTGATGGCCCTGGTCGGCCTGCTGGAAACCCTGCTGACCCTCAACCTCACCGATGAAATCACCGAGAGCCGCGGCCACCCCGACCGCGAGTGCGTGGCCCTCGGCGCGGCCAACATGGTCTCCGGGCTGTGCGGCGGCATGGGCGGCTGCGCGATGATCGGGCAGACCGTGATCAACCTCAGTTCCAACGGTCGTGGCCGCCTTTCGGGCGTGGTGGCGGGGGTGATGATCCTGCTGTTCGTTTTGTTCCTCTCGCCGCTGATCGAGAAGATCCCGCTGGCGGCGCTGGTCGGGGTGATGTTCGTGGTGGCCCAGCAGACCTTCGCCTGGGCCTCGCTGCGGGTGCTGCACAAGGTGCCGCTGAGCGATGTGCTGGCGATCATCGCGGTGACCGTGGTCACGGTGTTCACCGACCTGGCCACGGCGGTGCTGTTCGGCATCGTCATCGCCGCCGTCAACTTCGCCTGGCAACACGCCCGCGAGCTGTACGCCGACGGCCAGTTGCAGGCCGACGGCAGCAAGCTGTACCGCGTGCATGGCACGCTGTTCTTCGCCTCCAGCACGCCGTTCCTCAACCAGTTCGACCCGGCCAACGATCCGGCCCAGGTGACCCTGGACTGCCAACACCTGAGCTTCGTCGACTACTCGGCGATCGCGGCGCTGAAGACCCTGCGCGAACGCTATGAAAAAGCCGGCAAGCACCTGCGGGTGGTGCACCTGTCTGAGCGTTGCAAGCAGCTGTTGAAGCGCGCCGGCGCGGATCACTGAAGGGCTGGCACCTGATATTTCTGTCAGGTGCGGGCGCTTGCCAATTGGTTTTGAATGGCTCCAGGCACGACGCCCGCTCCCCGGGCGCCGCCGAGACACTGGAGATCAAGATGAACTCACAAGGCAAGGCGTTATCGGTCGGGCTCGATCCCTCGTTCGGCGAGGGCGGCACGACCAGCTTCGGGCTGCCGGGCATGAGCTACGGCGCCACTCTTTGCGTGACGCCGTCGAACAGGATCGTAGCGGTGGGGATGCCCGGCGACAGCACCCACACGATCGTGCTGGCCAGGTTCGAGCAGGACGGTGCCATCGACCCGACCTTCGGCGCGGATGGGGTGGCGACCCTCGAAATGTCTGCCGATCTCGAACACGTGGTCCATCACTGCCTGGCCCTGGCGGATGAGCGGGTGGTGTTGCTCGGCAAGCGCAATGTGCCCGGGTATCTTGCCCAGGACTACTTCTTCACTTGCGTCAGGGCGGATGGAACCCTCGACACCAGCTTCGGCAACGCCGGGACCACGGTGGTAGCGCCTACCAACCGGAATTTCCATGCCTGGAGCATGTTGTTCCATGGCCAAGGCAAGATCCTGGCTCATTTCGAGGGTGTCCAGATGCCCGAGAACTACAGGGCCAATGCCCTGGTTCGGCTCAATCCGGATGGCCATTTCGATACGTCCTTCGGCACTGGTGGCATTCACTACGTGGAGCGCGATCTCAGGCTGCCTGATTGCGTGGCGCGGCCGGACGGTCGCTTGCTCATGGCCGGTACCGAGGGCCTTTACTCTGTAGTGAGGGGTTACGATGCGGCGGGGCAACCCGATCTTGCGTTTGGTGATGGGGGCGTTGCGCAACTGCCGTCGCCAACCGGGGAAGAAATGTACACGGAACGACTGGCCCTGCAGGATGACGGCAGAATCCTCGTTCAGGGATTGCTGGCGTCCAGTTCCGACAATCCCCGCAGCTATCTGATGAAGCTGCGCCCGGACGGCGAGCGCGACCCTTCGTTCAACCGCGGTGAACCGCTGATCCTGCCCAGGATCAGCGGGCGTGGCATGGTCGTCGAAAGCTCCGGGCGCGTGCTCGCCCTGGAGCGTGAGGAGCTTGCCGACAAGGCGCAACTCAGAAGCCTGACGCCCGACGGCTTTGACGAATCGCCACCGTTCCAGTTGCCGCTTGCCGGGCCGGTGTATCACTTCCCGGAAGAGCAACTGCTGAGGCACGTGCCAGGGACCTTGCTGGTATCGGCCAACATCACCGATCCTCAGACCCAGACCCGGCGGCTGACCATCAGCCGCCTGCTCATCTGAAGTCTGCCGGGGCCGGTTCGCCCGGCCCCGGACGTTTCAGCCCTGCTTCTTGATGATCGCCTCGGCAATGCTCGCCGGCGCCTCGGCGTAGCGGGTGAACTCCATCGAGTAGCTGGCCCGGCCCTGGGTCATCGAGCGCATTTCGGTGGAGTAGCCGAACATCTCGCCCAGCGGCACTTCGGCACGCACCACCTTGCCCGCCGGGGTGTCCTCGCTGCCCTGGATCAGGCCGCGACGACGGCTGAGGTCGCCCATGATGTCGCCCATGTATTCCTCGGGCATCACCACTTCCACCTTCATCACCGGCTCCAGCAATACCGCGCCGCCTTTCTGCGACAGCTGCTTGGTGGCCATGGACGCGGCCACCTTGAACGCCAGTTCGTTGGAGTCGACGTCGTGGTAGGAACCGTCGAACACCGCGGCCTTCAGGCTGATCAACGGATAGCCGGCAACCACGCCGTTCTGCATCTGTTCCTCGATGCCTTTCTGGATCGCCGGGATGTATTCGCGGGGGATCACGCCGCCGACGATCTCGTTGATGAATTCCAGGCCTTCCTTGCCTTCGTCGCCCGGGGCGAAGCGGATCCAGCAGTGGCCATACTGGCCGCGGCCGCCGGACTGGCGGACGAACTTGCCTTCGATCTCGCAGGTGTTGCGGATCTTCTCGCGGTAGGCCACCTGCGGCTTGCCGATATTGGCCTCGACGCCGAACTCGCGGCGCATGCGGTCGACGATGATGTCCAGGTGCAGCTCGCCCATGCCGGAGATGATGGTCTGCCCGGTTTCCTCGTCGGTCTTGACCCGGAACGACGGGTCTTCCTGGGCCAGCTTGCCGAGGGCGATGCCCATTTTTTCCTGGTCGGCCTTGGTCTTGGGCTCCACCGCCACCGAGATCACCGGGTCGGGGAAGTCCATGCGTTCAAGGATGATCGGCTTGTTGATATCGCACAGGGTGTCGCCGGTGGTGACGTCCTTCATGCCGATCAGCGCGGCGATGTCGCCGGCGCACACCGCCTTGATCTCGGCGCGCTGGTTGGCGTGCATCTGCACCATGCGCCCGACCCGTTCCTTCTTGCCCTTGACCGAGTTGAGCACGGCGTCGCCGGAGCTGAGCACGCCGGAATAGACGCGGGCAAAGGTGAGGGTGCCGACGAAGGGATCGGTGGCGATCTTGAAGGCCAGGGCCGAGAACGGTTCGTTGTCGTCGGCATGGCGCTCTAGGTGCTTGTCCTCGTGGTCCGGGTCGGTGCCGTTGATCGCCGGGATCTCCGAGGGGGCGGGCAGGTAGTCGATCACCGCGTCGAGCATCAGCGGCACGCCCTTGTTCTTGAAGGACGAGCCGAGGATCGCCGGCACGATTTCGTTGGCCAGGGTGCGCTGGCGCAGGCCGGCCTTGATCTGCTCGTTGCTCAGTTCGGCGCCATCGAGGTAGAGGGTCATGAACTCGTCGTTGGCTTCGGCGGCGGCCTCGATCATGTGGGCGCGCCATTCGCGGGCCTGTTCCAGCAGCTCGGCGGGGATTTCTTCCTCGCGGTAGCTGGTGCCCTGATCGTCCTCGTTCCAGTAGATGGCCTTCATCTTCACCAGGTCGATCTGCCCGGCAAAATGCTCCTCGGCACCGATGGCCAGCTGGATGGGTACCGGATGGTGGCCGAGGCGCTGGTCGATCTGCTTGACCACGCGCAGGAAATCGGCGCCCTGGCGGTCCATCTTGTTCACGTAGGCCAGGCGCGGCACATGGTACTTGTTGGCCTGGCGCCACACCGTCTCGGACTGCGGCTCGACGCCGTCGGCGCCGCTGAACACCACCACCGCGCCGTCGAGCACGCGCAGCGAGCGCTCCACCTCGATGGTGAAGTCGACGTGGCCGGGGGTGTCGATGATGTTGAAGCGGTACTTGTCGGCGAACTGCTTGGTCGAGCCCTGCCAGAAGGCCGTGGTCGCCGCCGAGGTGATGGTGATCCCGCGTTCCTGTTCCTGGGCCATCCAGTCCATGGTCGCGGCGCCGTCGTGGACCTCGCCCATCTTGTGGTTGACCCCGGTGTAGAACAGGATCCGTTCGGTGGTGGTGGTCTTGCCCGCGTCGACGTGGGCGACGATGCCGATGTTGCGGTACAGCTCGATGGGGGTGGTGCGCGCCATGTCGGGTCACCTGTGCTGCGGTGGGGAAGGGGATGGTCCTTCCACGGTAGCAGAGGCTGGGGGTTGTGCCTGGGCGAGTGCCGGGTGGTGATTCCCTGGCATCTGTATTGATGCGGATGGCCCTATCGCTGGCAAGCCAGCTCCCACAAGGTTCTCCACTGTCCTGGAGAACGACGCTGTACCTGTGGGAGCTGGCTTGCCAGCGATGAGGCCATCAGCACCAACACATCACATGACCTCGGTCCACCGCCCTTCGGCCCGATCCGATTTCACGCAGGCATCGATAAAACGCATCCCACGCAAGCCATCCTCCGCCGTCGGACACAGCATTCCCTGTGCACTCGGCGCCCGCTGCTCGCGCCGCGCACGAATGCGCTCCGCCGCTTCGCTGTAGATATTGGCGAATGCCTCCAGCAGTCCCTCCGGCTGACCCGCCTTGATCCGCGTCGACAGCCGTGCCGACTCGCTCAGCCAGGCTTCGCCACGGCGCAGGATCTGGTGCGGCTGGTCCTGGTAGCGCACTTCCAGACGCTCCGGGTCTTCCTGGTGCCAGTACAGCGAGCCCTTCTCGCCGAACACCCGCAACTGCAGGCCGTGGCGGTGTCCGGCGGCGACGAAGCTGGCCCAGAGCATGCCGCGCGCGCCATTGCCCAGGCGCAGCTTGACGTGGGCGTTGTCGTCGCTGATCCGGCCTGGCACCAGGGTGCTCAGTTCTGCCGAGACCTGGCTGATTTCCTGGCCAGTGACGAAGCGCAGCAGTTGATGGGCATGCACGCCGACATCGGCCAGCACCGAGGAGGCGCCGGCCTGGGACGGGTCGGTACGCCACATCAGGGCCTTGGCGCCTTGCTGCTCCAGGGCTCGGGTGCCGAAGCCGGCGGCATGCTCGACCTGGACCAGGCGTACTTCGCCGAGGGCGCCACTGGCGATCAGCTCGCGGGCCTCGCGGATCAGCGGGTAGCCGCTGTAGTTGTGGGTGAGCAGGTGCAGGGCCGGGCCCTTGCGTACCCGCTCCAGCAAGTGCTCGGCCTCGTCGAGGCTGGCGGCCAGCGGCTTGTCGCTGATCACGTCGATGCCCTGGTCGAGGAAGGCCAGGCTGGCCGGTACGTGCACGGCGTTGGGGGCCATGATCGCGGCGGCGTGGATGCCGTCTTCACGGGCGGCTTCGGCCACGGCCATGCTCTGGAAGTCCGGGTAGACCCGGTCCGCGGCGATGCCGTACGCCTCGGCGGCGGCACGGTTGCGTGCCGGGTCGCGGGCGAACACCCCGGCCACCAGTTCGAAGTGGCCGTCCAGGTGGGCGGCGTAGCGGTGGGTGGAGCCGATGGACGACTCCAGGCCGCCGCCGACGAAGCCCAGGCGCAGGCGCTGGGTCGGGTTGCCGAGGGTTTTCATGACTTGCCTCCTTGCAGTTGCTTGGCGAAGTGGTCGATGGCCAGGACATAGCCGTGGGTGCCGAAACCGGCCAGCACCGACTGCGCCACCAGCGACACGTAGGAGTGATGACGGAAGGCCTCGCGGCGGTGCACGTTGGAGATATGCACCTCGATCACCGGTACTTCGGCGGCGATCAGGGCGTCGTGGATGGCCACCGAGGTGTGGGTCCAGGCACCGGGATTGATGACGATGCCGGCGACCCGGCCGCGGGCCTGGTGGATCCAGTCGATCATCTGGCCTTCGTGGTTGGTCTGCTGGAATTCGATGGCCAGGTCATGGCGCTGGCCGGCGGCGCGGCACAGGGCCTCGACATCGGCCAGGGTCTCGCGGCCGTAGACCTCGGGCTGGCGCAGGCCGAGCATGTTCAGGTTGGGGCCGTTGAGTACGAGCAGGGTTTGCATGGTGATGGTGTCCAGTCAGGAAGTGGCGCGCAGGGCCTGGGCCCGCAGTGCGTCGTAGGTGGATTTGTCGAGGGCCACGGCGTCGGCCTTGCCGAGCTGGTCCAGCGGCGTGCGATAGGTTTCCGGCGCGCTCCAGGCGGCGATTGCCGAGATGGCGGTGACCACGCAGGTGATGGCGCCGATCAGCAGCGGTACGTTGTCCGAGCCGGGCGGGGCGACGGCGGTGAACAGTGCCGGGAGCAGGGCGGTGATCATGTAGCCGATGTTCTGCGCCACGGCCATGGCCGAGACGCGGTAGTGGGTCTGGAACTGCTCGGGGAAGAAGCTCGGGAAGATCGCGTTGTAGCCCTGGTAGATCGTTCCCCACATCAGCAACGAGGCGGCGAAGGCCAATGGCACGCTGTGGATGCTGATGGCGTACAGGTAGAGGAAGGACATCAGCCCGCAACCGATCGCCGCACCGATGATCAACGGGCGCCGGCCGATACGGTCGGACAGGTTGCCGACGAAGGGGATCACCAGCACCGCAACGATATTGCCGACCACCGGGATCCACAGGTAGACGCTCTTGTCGAAGCCCACGCCGTAGGCCGGTTGCACCGCGTAGGCGGCGCCGAAGATGGTGGTCACCACCGGGATCACGTTCATCAGCGACACGCCGAACACCACCAGCATGCCGTGCCAGCTGTACTTGAAGGCCTCGCGGATCGGCGAGCGGGTGCGGCTGACCTGTTCCACTTTCTGCACGAAGGCTTCCGGCTCCTTGACCTCGCGACGAATGATGAAGGCGGCGATCAGCACGGCGGCACTGAGCAGGAACGGAATGCGCCAGCCCCAGCTGTTGAACGCCTCTTCCGGCATGAAGTAGGCCAGCGGCAGAAAGATCGCCGCCGCCAGCACCTGGCCGGCCTGCACGCCCTGCAGGGTGAAGCTGGCGAAGAAGCCGCGCCGGCCGGGTGGCGCGTGTTCGAGGATCATCGAGCTGGCCCCGGCGATCTCGCCGGCCACGGCGAAGCCCTGGACCAGGCGCAGCACCACCAGCAGGGCCGGGGCCCAGTAGCCGATCTGGTTGAAGGTCGGCAACAGGCCGACGGCGAAGGTGGCGATGCCCATCAGGAACATGCACAGCAGCAGGACGTTCTTGCGCCCGCGGGTATCGCCCCAGTGGCCGAGGACAAAGGCGCCCACCGGGCGGGCCAGGTAGCCGACGCCGTAGGTGGCGAGGGAGGCGATGATCGCCAGCTTGGGGTCGCCGGCGGGGAAGAAGATCTGCGGGAAGATCAGCGCGGCGGCCTGGGCGTAGATGAAGAAATCGTAGTATTCGAGGGCGGAGCCGACCCAGCCGCTGGCGGTGGCCTTGCGGGTCTGGCGGGTGTTGTCGTGGGTAGCCATGGTGGTTTCTCTTGTTGTTTTCATGGTGTTTACGCGGGGCCTGTGGGAGCGGGTTCACCCGCGATGACGTCAGTGGTTTCACCACCGTTATCGCGGGTGAACCCGCTCCCACAGGACTTGCGTACTACAACTGCTCGGTGGAGACGATCTGCCCGGTCCGCGCCGCCTCGCTGATCGCCTCGACGATCTGCAGGTTGCGCAGCCCGTCGCGCACCGTCACCAGCGGCTCGGCCTCGCCGCGGATCACCTGCCGGAAATGCGCCAGCTGGCGCGCCAGCGGGTCGGCTTCTTCCAGGCTCGCCACGGCGGTCTCGAACGGCTTCCACCACGAGCGGTCCTCGCGCTTGGCGTAGTACTTCAGGCGCATGGTCGGGATCGACAGCGAACCCTGGCTGCCGGCCAGCACGTAGCAGTCCTCGTCGTCGTAGCTCGGGTAATCGTGGTTTTCCCGGGCCGTCTGTTCCCAGCTGCGGGCGCAGGCGGCAGTGTCGGAGAGCATGAAGGTGCCGAGGGCGCCGCTGGCGAAGCGCAGGCTCACCGCCACCGTGTCTTCCACGGCGAAACCACGGGTGGCACTGGAGGCCTGGGCCTGTACCGAGACAATCTCGCCGCACAGCGAACGCAGGTTGCCGATCTCGTGGATCATGTTGATCAGCACCGGCCCGCCGCCGGCCTCGCGGCGCCACGGGGCGGCGTCGAAGTAGTCGTCGGGCTTGTAGAACAGCGCGCTGCCCATCACTGCCACCAGGTTGCCGAGCACACCTTCGGCGATCACCTCCCGGGCCTTTTCCAGGATCGCGCTGTGGGCGCGGTGATGGCCCACCAGTAACTTCGCCCCGGCCTGTTCGGCGATGGCCAGCAGGCGCTTGCCTTCGTCCAGGGTATGCGCCACCGGCTTTTCGATCAGCGCAGGCACGCCATGGCTGATGCAGGCAAGGGCTCCTTCGACATGCAATTGATTGGGGGTGGCGAGGATCACGCCATCCGGGCGCTGGTCGCCAAGCAGGCTTTCCAGGTCCGCGTAGAGCGGTACGCCGAGGCTCCGGGCGAAGGCGGCGGTGGCGGGCAGTGGATCGACGATGGCGGCCAGCTCGCACTCGGCGCTGGCCTGGATCAGTTCGATATGGCGGCGGCCGATCAGCCCGGCGCCGGCCACGGCAATGCGGGTCTTCTTCATAGGTCTCTCTTGTTCTTTTGACGTCCTGCTTCAAGGCAGAGCAGGTTGTATGAGAGGCTAAATAAAAAGTCCCAGGAGATAATCGGGCGTAATGAAGAATCAGAATGTGCTCACAGCGAATAATGAGCCGCTATTGCGCGATCTCCAGCTGTTCTGCGAAGTCGCCCGGCGCTCCAGCTTCATCGCCGCCGCCAGCGAGACCGGGCTGTCGCCGGCGCACGTCAGCAAGCGCATCGCGACGCTGGAGGAGCAACTCGGGGTCAAGCTGTTCAACCGCACCACGCGGCGGGTCAATATCACCAGTGACGGCGAGGCGGCCTTCGCCTGGGCGCAGAAGATTCTCGAAGACGTGGGGGCGATGGTGGATGCCTTGTCCGGCGGCCAGCGCGAACCGCAAGGCACCTTGCGCCTGTGCACCAGCCTGCGCCTGGGGCGCGAGCATATCGCGCCGATCCTCTCGCTGTTGCGTCGCCAGTACCCGGCGCTGGAGGTCTGGCTGGAATTGCTCGACCGGCGGGCCGACCTGATCGCCGACAACTTCGATATCGATATTCGCGTCGGTGAGGTGCAGGAGAAGCACCTGATCGCCCACCGTATCGCCGAGAGCACCAGGGTGCTGGCGGCGGCGCCGGAGTACCTGACCCGGCGCGGCGCGCCCAAGGTGGCGGCGGACCTGGCGCAGCACGATTGCCTGCTGTTCCGCAGCCGCGACGATCGCTTCGGGGTGTGGCGGCTGGTGGGGCCCAACGGCGCGGAGACGGTGAAGGTGACCGGGCCGATGGCCTCCAACCACAGCGACATCGTGCGCCAGTGGGCCCACGACGGCCACGGCATCATCATGGCTTCGGCCTGGGATATCGCCGGCAGCCTGGCCAGCGGTGCGCTGGTGCGGGTATTGCCGGGCTGGTACCAGCCGGCGGACATCTGGGCGGTGACGGCGGTGCGCTCGTCGAGCTCGGCCAAGGTGCGGGCCTGCGTGGCGTTCCTGCGCGAGCAGTTGGCCAGCGGGCCCTATGCGTTGAGCGACGAGGGTTAAGCCCAGCCGCTGTTGCGTTTGCGGCTGCGGGTGAGCATCGGCAGGATCAAGCCGGCAAGCAGGCCGGCACCGGCGATGCCGCCGCCGTAGACCATGTAGCGCATCAGCACCTGCTTGTTCTCGTCGCCAAGGCGCGCCTGGGTGTCGCGCAGTTGCGACTGGGCCTGGGTGAGTTCTTCATTGAGGGACTGGTTGCGCGCTTGCAGCTCGTCGACCAGGTTCTTGCGCGCGTCGAGGGTTTCCTGCATGCCCTGGACCTTGGTCTTCCAGCTGTCGTCGATGCCCTTGAGCTGTTCCTCCAGCTGCGCGACGCGCTCGGTCAGTTGCGGCAGGCGCTCGGCCTGGCCGGGCACGTCCTGCAGGTCGCTGCTGGCAATCCACACAATGTCACCGGAATCGCCGCGGACCTGGCTGTAGTTGCCCTGGGTGGTAAGCAGCTTGACCTTCTGCCCGGATTTCAGGGTGCCGACCAGGCGATGGCCATCGGTAGGACCGCTGCGCACGTAGGTGGTGAGGCTGTCGCTGACCCAGCGCTCGTCGCTGGCGGGCTCTTCGGCATGGGCGATCGAGTGCAGGAACAGGCCGGCGAACAGCGCGGGAAGCACGGCGGAGCGTGCGCGGAGAGGGCGAAGCAGGCGCATGGTTATCTTCCCCGAGAAGAAAAAATGAACACCGCCGAGCGCATGCCTGCCCTCGACGCAACGAAAAAAAGGGGATAACCGTTGGACGTCCCCGGTGGCTCGTCTTGAGCAAGCCACCAGCGCAAAGACCGTTTTTATCGCATCAGGTTCACTGGGCGGCGCGCCATTGGGCGAACCGTTGGTCGAGACGGGGGGCCAGCAGGTCGTAGTGTTCCCAGCTGGCGCCCGGCTCGTCGATGCCGACCATGCCGAGCAGTTGCGTCAGGTCCTCCGGTAGCGACGGAGTGTGCTGGCCCAGGTAATGGGCGGCGAAGGCATTGCCCAGGCGGTTGAGGTCTTCGTCCACCAGCAGGTTGTCGCAGCACAGCTGGAAGAAGCGGGCAGGGGTCAGCAGGCGTTCGCCGAGGGCCTGGATCTCGGCGTCGTAGTCGGCCTTGAAGTCGTGGCTGAGCAGGTCCTGGTTCGCGCTCCAGGCGAGGAACAGGCCGGTGTAGGGGGCGTGGCGCGGGGATCCGTCATCGGCGTAATGCCAGCCGGCAGATTGAGCAATCATCGCAGCAGTCCTTGTTCTGATGTGGGGCCTTGCTGGGGGTGTAGCTTACTCCTTCCCGACATGGCCGGAAGCCATATGAGACTTAATGACGCATGAAACGGCTGACTTTGAATCAGAACGGGGAGAGCGTTAACATCTGAACTTTCCTACAAAAACAAATCTGGAAACAAATGACCTCCCCAGCACTCTCCCTCCAGGACCTGGCGGCGCCCGACGGCGTCTGCTACGGCTGCGGCTCGGCCCACCCGAGCGGCCTGCACCTGAAAAGCCACTGGGCCGATGACGGCGTCCATGTGGTCTGCACCCATTCTCCCGACAGCACCTTCTGTGGCTGGCCTGGCCTGGTCTATGGCGGCTTGCTGGCGATGCTGGTGGATTGTCATTCCAACTGGACGGTGATGGCGTATCACTACCGGGCCCAAGGGCGCGAGCCGGGTTCGCTGCCGCGCATCGATTGCGTCACCGGGCATCTGGGGCTGACCTACCTGAAACCGACGCCGATGGGCGTGGAACTGACCCTCAAGGCCCGGGTCGAGGGCGAACTGGGGCGCAAGACCCGGGTGATCTGCGAGGTCTGGGCCGGGGATGTGCTGACGGTCATGGCCGATTCGGTATTCGTCCAGGTGGATACCGAGAAGTTGAAGCAGAAGGCGCACGGGCAAGCCTGAGCGGAGCTATCTCGTCCCCTTGTGGGAGCGGGTTCACCCGCGATAACGGTAGCGGATTCACCAGCGTCATCGCGGCGGTCCGGCGTCCCGGTTAACCCGCTCCCACAGGATCTGTGTCGCGCTTTCGAACAATGTGAAGGACTCAAGGCTTGCCAGCACTGGCAGCCAGCAACAAAACCCCCGGCAGCCTGGGGCAAGACGTGGCATGGAGTGCGGCGCACAGTGACGCACAACCATAACAACGGCACTTGAGGTCTTCACCATGTCGCTCAACGACACGCTCAGCGCGCACCTGAACCGGGGCACGATCGGGTTCCCCACCGCCCTTGCCAGTACCATCGGCCTGATCATGGCCAGCCCCGTCATCCTGACCGCGACCATGGGCTTCGGCATCGGCGGCAGTGCCTTCGCCGTGGCGATGCTGATCGCGGTGCTGCTGATGCTGGCGCAATCGACCACCTTCGCCGAAGCCGCGGCGATCCTGCCGACCACCGGCTCGGTCTACGACTATATCAACTGCGGCATGGGCCGCTTCTTCGCCATCACCGGCACCCTGTCCGCGTACCTGATCGTCCATGTCTTCGCCGGCACCGCGGAAACCATCCTCTCCGGCGTGATGGCCCTGGTGAACTTCGAACACCTCAACACCCTGGCCGAATCCGCCGGCGGCTCCTGGCTGCTGGGCGTCGGCTTCGTGGTGGTGTTCGCCATCCTCAATGCCTTCGGCGTCAGCGTCTTCGGCAAGGCCGAGATCATCCTGACCTTCGGCATGTGGACCACCCTGATGATCTTCGGCTTGCTGGGCCTGATCGCCGCGCCGGCGGTGCAACTGGACGGCTGGTTCGGCGAATCGATGGTCGGCACCGACCTGATCACCGTGCTGTCGCTGGTGGGCATGGCGATGTTCATGTTCGTCGGCTGCGAGTTCGTCACCCCGCTGGCCCCGGACCTGCGCCGCTCGGCGCGGACCATGCCACGGGCCATGGCCCTCGGCCTGCTGGGCGTGGCCAGTTGCATGTTCATCTACGGCGCGGCGATGAAGCGCCAGGTCGAGAACGTGGTGCTGGATGCCGCCAGCGGCGTGCACCTGCTGGACACGCCGATGGCCATTCCGAAATTCGCCGAGCAGGTGATGGGCGACATCGGCCCGCTGTGGCTGGGCATCGGCTTCCTGTTCGCCGGCGCCGCGACCATCAACACGCTGATGGCCGGCGTGCCGCGGATCCTCTACGGCATGGCCGTGGACGGCGCGCTGCCGAAGGTCTTCACCTACCTGCACCCGCGCTTCAAGACCCCGCTGGTGTGCATCCTCGTGGCCATGCTGATCCCGTGCCTGCACGCCCTGTACCTGGGCGGCAACACCGACAACATCATGCACCTGGTGCTGGCTGCGGTCTGTGCCTGGAGCACCGCCTACCTGCTGGTGACCCTGTCGGTGGTCATCCTGCGCATCCGCCGTCCGGACCTGCCACGGGCCTACCGCTCGCCGTTCTTCCCGCTGCCGCAAGTGTTGTCCAGCGCCGGTATCCTGCTGGGCATGTGGTTCATCACCCCGCCGGGCATGAACCCTGCCGACGTCTATGTGCCGTTCGCCTGGATGCTCGGCGGTACCGCGGCCTACGCATTGTTCTGGACCCTGGTGGTGCAGCGGGTCAACCCGTTCAAGCCGGCCGTGGTCGAGGAAGTCCTGGCGAAGGAGTTTGCCAACGAACCTGGAGTCCATCATGGCAGCCACTACGCCGAACCTCTGGCAAAGACTGTTTGACCGCGCACCCTCGGGCTACCGCCCGGGGGTGACCCTGGAGCACCTGCGGCGCAATCTCGGCCTGGCCGGGTGCCAGGTGCTGGAGTCCGGCCGGGCGCGTTTCAGCCTGGCCGACGGGGTGGAGTTCGAGGTGCGCGAGCGCACCGAATCGCAGCTGTTGATGCATATCGTCGTCTGTGAGTTTCGCTTGCAGTGCCCTGCCGCTTCCGAGGGCGCTGCGACCCTGGAACTGCACCACACCGGGGCGATTCGCCGCAGTGGCCTGGGCTGGAAACAGAAGGGCGGCGAGGCGGGGTTGCTGGAACGTATCCGCCAGCGCCTGGAGCAGGACGCCACGTTGCACCAGGCGCTGATGCCGCTGGACTTCAAGCGCTTGCGCCTGGAGCGTGCCGAAGGGCAATGGACGGTGGTCCTGGAGCACATGGGCGGTAGTGAAGTTGTCAACAGGATGCCGGCATTTCGGCGCTATATCCGAGTGGATTCGCAGCAAAGGGCGTTGCTGCTCAGCGCTTTGACCGGCCTGCAAAGGCTGCTGGCCCAAGTCTGACGGAAATCCCCTTGTGGGAGCGGGAGAACCCGCCCCACAAGGCCCGCCTAAACCAACCTAACGAAAGGTTGGCACTCAATATGCTTTCACACCTGTGCTTACGGAATTGTTGCGCGCATATAGATAACATGTTAACTATTGCCCGACAAAAACAAGATGCCACTGTGGAGGTACGTATGAGTATCCATCAGGCTACCGGCTCGGCCCTGGATCGCTGGAACGCGGCGATGCAGGCAACGTGCGGGTATTTCGAAACCGAACTTGCGTTCAACCGCTCGCTGTTCATCGGCGAGATTTCCACTTGGTCACGGGGAGGCCTGGGCATGGCCAACCTGCGCACCAACGCCGGCGTGATCCGGCGCAATGGCCTCAAGGCCGACCGCGACAACGACCAGCATTGCTTCCTGGTCAGCCAGCGCACCGGTTTTTCCCAGATCACCCAGCACGGCACCAGCCTGCAACTGGCGCCCGGCGAGATGCTGCTGATGGACGCCGTGGGCGCCTGCGAGATCATGCCTTTCGGCCTGATCGAGCATGCTTCGCTGTCGCTGTCGCGAGACCAGGTCAGCCGGCAGCTGGGCGGCGACCAGAAGATCTTCGGCAAGATCTCCCAGAGCAAGGCCTGCGGGCGCATGCTTCACCTGCTGATGGACCAGCTGTGCAAGGAGACCGCTGCCGGTGAAGGCGAACACGCCGAGGGCGATGCGCTGCACAGTGCCTTCCTCTCGCTGCTCGGCTCGGCGCTCGAAGGCAGCGACCAGGATCCGCGCCTGCCGGCATCGTTGCAGGGGGCCGACCTGCGCAGTTATGTGCAGAAGGTCATCGACGAGTCCCTCGGCCAACCCGGCCTGACCCCGGTCAGCCTGGCCAACCGCCTGAACATCTCGGTGCGCCACCTGTACCGCCTGTTCGAGGAGCAGGGCGACAGCGTCTGCCGCTACATCCAGCGCGCTCGCCTGCAGCGCAGTGCCGATGACCTGTCCAACCCGATCCACAAGACCGAATCCATCACCACCATTGCCTACAAGTGGGGTTTCACCGATTCGGCGCACTTCAGCCGTTCGTTCAAGAAGCAGTTCGAGCAGTCGCCCAAGGACTTCCGCAGCAGCAGCCTCGCGGGTCTGGTCCTTAGCTGAGAAAGGAAATTGAATCGCCGTTGACTTGACCCTGTGAAAGGTTGCCTTTAGGCTCGCCCAAGTTATCTACCTACCGGTCGTTAGGTGAAAAATTCACCTGGCGACCGGTTTCACGTTCCACCCCCTTGCTTGGATGCGAGTTTATGCAAACCCCGAAATCCGCCCCGACCCCTCACGTCGGATTCGCCGTCGCCCTGGCCCTGATCGGTGCCCTTGGTCCGTCGGCGGTCGACATGTACCTGGCCAGCATGCCCGGTATCGCCGAGGAGTACGGGGCGTCCTATGCCAGGGTGCAACTGACCCTGACCGTCTTCCTTCTCGCCATGGGCGCCGGGCAGCTGCTGTTCGGGCCGGTGGTGGATACCCTGGGCCGGCGCCGGCCGCTGCTCGCGGGGCTGGCGGTGTTCGTCGCCAGCTCCCTGGCCGCGGCGCAGGCCGGCAGCCTTGACGCGCTGTTGCTGGCGCGTTTCGTCCAGGGACTGGGCAGCGCCCTGACCCTGGTGGTGATCATGAGCATGGTCCGCGATGTCGCCTCTGGCGCGCGGGCGGCGCAGATCTTCGCCCTGCTGATGACCATCGAGGGCCTGGCCCCGGTGATCGCGCCGGCGCTGGGCGGCTTCATCGGGGCGCATTTCGGCTGGCGGGCGATCATGCTGACCCTGGCCGGGCTGGGCGTGCTGGTGCTGCTGAATTCGGCGCTGGTGCTCAAGGAAACCCTGCCGCTGGACAAGCGCATGGCCTGGCAGCCGGCGGAGTTCGCCCGGACCTACGCCCGTATCGCCCGCGATGGCGCCTTCCTGCGCCCGGCGCTGGCGCTGTCGGCGGTGTTCTTTTTCCTGTTCGCCTATATCGGTGGGGCCGCGTTCGTCTACCAGCACCATTTCGGTCTGTCGGTGGAAGCCTTCGGTGCGCTGTTCGGCGCTACCGGCGTGGCCATCCTGCTCGGCGCGATCACGGCCGGCCGCCTGGTGGCGCGCAAGGGCCTGGTGCGCCTGGCGCGCTGGGGCGCGGGGTCGATGCTGGTGGGGGCGCTGATCGCCGTGCTCGGTACCCAACTGGGCGCCGGCCTGTGGGGCATCGTCGCCGGCATGGCTTTGGCGATGTTCGGCCTGGGCGTGGCCGAGGCAACGCTGATGTCGCTGGTGATGTCCTCGCAGACCCGCGCCCTGGGCTCCACCGCCGCGCTGCTGGGCGCCCTGCAGTTGATCATTTCGTCGTCGGCCACGCCGTTGTCAGGCATCATGGCGCCCCTGGGCGCGGCGCACTGGGCCTTGTTGCTGAGCCTGGCGGCCTTGCTGGTCGCCGCGCTGGTACATGCCAGCACCCGTCATGCGCCGGCTGAAACGAACAGCCTGGCCGGTCATTGATTTACCCGTTTGCCTGGAGAAGTGTTGCATGAGAGTCCTGTCGCCTTCGGCGGAGAAGATTTGCGTGGTGGCGGTCGAGCAGTTCGCCGAATCCGGCTACGACGCCGCCTCGCTCAACGACATCGCGGTGGCGGTGGGCATGCGCAAGCCGTCGCTGTACGCGCATTTCAGCAGCAAGGTGGATTTGTTCGAGGCGGTATTCGAGCGCGCCATCGAGGCCGAGCGGCTCTATGTGGACGGCTGTTTCGCCGCCGATACCGGCTTGCCCGGGGCCTTGTACGGGCAGCGTCTGGCGGAGCGTTTCCAGGAGTCGGCGCACTTGCGCTTCCTGCTGCGGGCGGCGTTCTTTCCGCCGGCGGATTTGCGGCCAATGATTTCCTCGGGCTTCGAGGCGTACCTGCTGCGCATGGGCGAGGTGTTCGGCAAGGCGCTGGAGCAGCAGTTTCCGCGGCTGGGGGCGGAGCGTCGGCAACTGTTCGTCGATGCCTACCTGGGGGTGATCGACAGCCTGACGGTGGAACTGATCTACGCGGGGCAGGCGGCGTATGAGCGGCGCCTGAAGGCGATGTGGACGATCTTTGCGGCTTCGCTGGAGGCGGCTGTCTAAAGGCCGGACACTGGCTCTGTGGGAGCGGGGGGGCGCCCCCAAGCGGCGGGTGCGCGGCGGCCGGTGTGGGGGGGGTGTGCGCGGCCCCAGCGGGGTGGTGCGGAGGGTTGTGGGCTGGGGGTTAAAACCCCCCGACACGGGCGCTGTGGGTGCGTGCACCCGCGCTTTCCGGGCGGTCCCCCCTCCGCCTTCAGCGGGGTCACCCCCGCTCCCACAAAGGATTGATGCGCCTGTTTGAATCAGGCTACCGCGAAGTAATGCTTCACGAAGCTCTCGCTCAGGATCTCCCACAGCACCGGCGTGCCCTTGGTCACGAACCAGCTGTCACCCACCTTGTACTCGGTCACCTGGCCGGTGCTCTCGTCGGTCAGGCGTACGGCGCCCGTCACCACCACGGCCTGTTCGTTGAACGGGTAGACCATGCGGAACTTGCCCTGGGTGGTGCCGAAATAGGCGCTGCTGACGGCATCGGTCGGCGCGCCGAAGGTCATCTTGCCGAAGGCGCGTACTTCGCCTTCGAGAATTTCCGAGCCCAGGTCGGCAACGGTACCCCAGGCGTCGAGGTCGCTGAGCTGGATGTTCTGCTGGCTGGCAATAAGGGTCATGGCAGTGGTCCTTGAACAAGGGAATGAAGATGCCGCCATTAAGACCCTTGGCGGAAATGAAGTCTTGATCGCCCGTGCCGCGGTATTTGTTCCGGGTTGCCAGAACGATCGGGGCGCTGTTGCGTGGTACGGTTTTTGTTAAAGTATTAACAAATAGCCTGAGAACCCAGATTCTTCATGTCCAGTCGTCCTCGTCAGTCCCTGACACTGACCCTTTTGCAAGCCCGCGAAGCCGCCATGCGCTTCTTCCGACCTTCCCTCAACGAACACGGCCTGACCGAGCAGCAGTGGCGGGTGATCCGTATCCTGCGCCAGCAGGGCGAGATGGAGATCTATCGCCTGGCCGACCAGGCCTGCATCCTCAAGCCGAGCATGACCGGTGTGCTGGTGCGCATGGAGGCCGCCGGACTGGTGAAGCGGCGCAAGGCCGAGAACGACCAGCGTCGGGTGCTGGTGGAGCTGGCGGAGAAGGGCGAGGAGAGCTTTGCCTCGATGAGCCAGTGCATGGAGGCCAACTACCAGAAACTGCAGGGGCAGTTCGGGGAAGAGAAGTTGCAGCAGTTGCTGGGGTTGCTGGATGAACTCAAACAGGTTCGGCGGTGAACTTCAGGGCTTCATCGCTGGCAAGCCAGCTCCCACAGGGACCGCATGCACCGCGGACCTTGTGGGAGCTGGCTTGTCGGGGCGCCGAACCGCAGCGATGGCTTTCTAATAGACGCCGCCGGAAGTTGGCTGTACCACCTGACCTTCCTTGAACTTCGCCGCCAACCCCTGCAACCCGCGCATCAGCACCGTGGTATCGACACCGACGGCAACGAACTTCGCCCCCAGCTCGATATAGCGCCGCGCCAGCTTCTCGTCCGCGCTGAGGATCCCCGCCGCCTTGCCGGCCTTGTTGATCCGCAGGATCGCGTCCTCGATCGCCGCCTGCACGTCCGGGTGCCCCGGATTGCCGCGATGTCCCATGGACGCACTGAGGTCCGCCGGCCCGATGAACACGCCATCCACTCCGTCCACCGCAACGATCTCGTCGAGGTTGGCCAGCGCTTCCAGGTTCTCGATCTGTACCAGCAGGCACATCTGCGCATCGGCATGATCCAGGTAGCCCGGGATGCTGTTCCAGCGCGACGCCCGCGCCAGCGCGCTACCCACGCCACGCACGCCCTTGGGCGGGTAGTGCACGGCGCGGACCAGCTGACGTGCCTGTTCAGCGCTGTCGACCATCGGCACCAGCAGCGTCTGCGCGCCGATATCCAGCACTTGTTTGATCAGCGCGGTATCGCCGATCACCGGGCGGATGATCGCCTCGCTGGCATAGGGCGCCACGGCCTGCAGTTGCGAGAGCATGCCGCGCAGGTCGTTGGGCGCGTGTTCGCCGTCGATCAGCAGCCAGTCGAAGCCGGCGTTGGCCGCCAGCTCCGCGCAGTAGGCATCGGCCAGGCCGAGCCACAGGCCGATCTGCGCCTGGTCCTGCTGCAGGCGCTGTTTGAAGCGGTTGACGGGCATGTCCATGAAGACCTCCTGATCAGACGAAACGGCAGGCGATGGAACCGAGCATGTCGTAGTCGACATGGAAGGTGTCGCCCGGACGCGCTGCCACCGGACGGGTGAAGGAGCCGCCGAGGATGATCTGCCCGGCTTCCAGGGTGACGTCGTACGGCGCCAGCTTGTTGGCCAGCCACGCCACGCCCTTGGCCGGGTGGTTGAGCACAGCGGCGGAGACGCCGGATTCCTCGATCACGCCATTGCGGTAGAGCACCGCCGGGACCTTGCGCAGGTCGATATCGGTGGGTCGCACCGGACGCCCGCCCATGACCACGCCGGCGTTGGCGGCGTTGTCCGAGATGGTGTCGAAGACCTTGCGCGTGGCCTGGGTCTGCGGGTCGACCTGCTGGATCCGCGCGTCGATGATTTCCAGCGCCGGGATCACCCATTCGGTGGCGTCGAGCACGTCGAAGACGGTGACGTTCGGGCCTTTCAGCGGCTTGCCGAGGATGAACGCCAGCTCCACTTCCACGCGCGGCACGATGAAGCGCTCGAACGGAATGTCGGTGCCTTCGTCGAACAGCATGTCGTCGAGCAAGGCGCCGTAGTCCGGCTCGGTGATGTTCGACGACACCTGCATGGCGCGGGAGGTCAGGCCGATCTTGTGGCCGACCAGCTTGCGCCCGTCCGCGATCTTCTGTGCCACCCAGGCGCGCTGGATGGCGTAGGCGTCCTCGATGGTGATGCCAGGATGTTCCAGGGAGAACTGGCGCACCTGTTCGCGGCTGCGTTCGGCGCGGTCCAGTTGGGCCGCGGCGGCGAGGATCTGGCTGTGGTCAAGCATGGTCGGGATCTCTTACTGAGGATTTACGGTGGCGGCCTGGGTGCGCAGCACCAGCAGGCCTCCGAGCGTGATGAAGACGGCCAGCACGTACAGGGCGAGGCTGGCGCTGTGGGTGGTGTCGCGCATCCAGCCGATCAGGTAGGGCGCGGCGAACGAGGCGATGCTGCCCAGCGAGCTGATCAGGCCGATGCCGGCGGCCTGGGTGGTGTTGGACAGGAACGCCGGCGGCAGTTGCCAGAACATCGGCAAGGCGGCGCTGGCGCCCATGCCGGCGACGATCAGGCCGCTCATCACCAGGGTGGCGTTGTCCGGTGCGATACCGGCCACGGCGATGCCGGCGGCCGACATCAGCAGCGGCACGCACAGGTGCCAGCGGCGTTCGCGGCGACGGTCCGAGGAGCGTCCGCAGGCGATCATGAAGAAGCAGCCGGCCAGGTAGGGCACGGCGCTGAGCAGGCCGACGCGGCCGTCGCTGCCGATGCCGGCGCCGTGGATCAGCGTGGGCATCCAGAAGGCCAGGGTGTTCACCGCCAGCATCACCGCGCAGTACACCGCCACCAGCAGCCACACGCGGGCATCGCTGAGGATGCCGCCGAAGGAGTTGATCGGCTTGCGTCCTTCTTCACTGGCAAGCTGTTCGCGCAGGTCGTGTTTCTGTTCGGCGCTGAGCCAGCTGACGTTGTCGAAGCTGTCCGGCAGGCACTTGAGCACCACCAGGCCGAGCAGGATCACCGGTGCGCCTTCGAGCAGGAACATCCACTGCCAGCCGCGCAGGCCGGCGGCGTCATGGAAGAGTTCGAGGATGCCACCGGACAACGGGCCGCCGACCACGCCGGCCATGGGCACGGCGATGGCGAACAGCGCGGTGATGCCGGCGCGGCGACGGGCCGGGTACCAGCGGTTGAGGTAGACCAGGATGCCCGGGAAGAAGCCGGCCTCGGCCACGCCCAGGAGGAAGCGCAGCACGTAGAAGCCGCTGGCGCTTTGCACCAGCAGCATGCTGGTCGACAGCGCACCCCAGACCACCATCAGGGTGGCGATCCAGCGCCGCGGGCCGACGCGGTCCAGGGCCATGTTGCTCGGTACGCCGAACAGCGCGTAGGCGATGAAGAACAGGCCGGCGCCGAGGCCATACACCGTGTCGCTGAAGTGCAGGTCGGTGCTCATCTGCATCTTGGCGAAGCCGATGTTGATGCGGTCGAGGTGGGCGAACAGGTAACACACCAGCAGCAGCGGCATCAGCCGCCAGGTGACGGTGGAGTGGGTGGATTGTTGACGGGCAAGCGCTACGGGTTCTGCGGTATTGGCTGTGCTCATGATCTTGTACTTTTTGTCAGAGTGGGGCCGTTGGGGGTAAGGCGGGGAGGTCAACCCGCCTGGTTCTTCAGGAATGCGTGGACGTTGTTCTGCTTGAAGTTCAGTTGCGGGTGCAGCTCGATCATTTCGAACGACAGGGCCAGCAGGCGCTCGGCCTGCAGCGCGGCGAAGTGCTCGGTGATCACCGCGAACAGCTGTTCGGCGACCTGGGTGCGGGTTTCCAGGTCGCGGCCGTGGCCGACCTTGAGGGTCATGTGGACGAAGGCGTAGTCATGCTTGCCGTCGGCCATGCGCCAGGTGTCCAGGCGCACCGCGCGGCTGCGGATGCCGCCGAGGGGAAACACGCCGCTGGCGCCGAGGGTGGCGTGGACCTTCTCGAACAGGCCGGGCAGGTCGGCTTGCCGTTCGATGTTGTCGGTGATTTCAGCGATGAAATGGGGCATGGGGACTCCTCGGAATCAGAGCGGGAAGATCGCGTTGATCTGGCCGGTACCGGAGCTGCCGAAGGCTTCGGTCAGGACTTCCACCGGCTTGTCGTAGTCGGCGCCGCCGAGCAGGCCGAGGAGCATCGCGGTGTCGTGCATGCCGCCTTCGCCGTAGCAGTGCGCGGCGTAGTCCGGCAGCATCGCGCAGAACTCCTTGAAGCGACCCTGCTTCCACAGTTCCACCACGCGCATGTCGACCTGCTTGTCGAACTCGCGGGTCCAGTTGTGGATGTTGGCTTCGGCGTTGCGGTCGTCGGAGAAGCGGTGGGAGAGGGAGCCGGAGGCCAGCACCAGGACCTTGCGGTCGCTCTTCTCGATGGCGCGGCGCACCGCGGCGCCGAAGGCCAGGCTGTCTTCCAGGCGGTGCCAGGCGCACCAGGCGGCGATGGACACGACCTGCAGTTTTTCCGCGTCCGGCACGCCCATGTGCATGTAGCGCATCGGTACCAGGGTGCCGTATTCCAGCTCCAGGCTAGGAATGTTGTGGGCCTGGGTACGTACGCCGGCGGCGTTGGCCTCTTCGGCGATCAACTGGCCCAGTTCGGGGCAGCCGGGGTATTCGAATTCCATGTCGCGGATGAAGTGCGGCAGCTCGTTGCTGGTGTAGACACCCTTGAAGTGCTCGCCGCAGTTGATGTGGTAGGCGCTGTTGACCAGCCAGTGCACGTCGAACACCACTGCGGTGTCGGCGCCCAGCTCGCGGGCGCGGCGGCCGATTTCCTTGTGCCCGGCGATGGCCGCCTCGCGGCAGCCGTGGTGCTTGCCCGGCAGTTCGGACAGGTACATCGAGGGGACGTGGCAGACTTTGGCTGCCAGGACGACTTCGCCCATGATGGAACTCCTGGTTCTTGTTGGTTGCGCGATCCCTGTAGGAGCGGGTTTACCCGCGATTGCAATGGTGGATTCACCACCGCAATCGCGGGTGAACCCGCTCCTACAGGTTCGGTGTACATCCCGGATCTATGCGGGTTTAAACACCCCAGCGCGGAATGTGGTGGCTACCCATCGAGATGCACACGTTCTTGATCTCGGCAAACACTTCGAAGCTGTACTGACCGCCTTCGCGACCGGTACCCGAGCCCTTCACGCCGCCGAACGGCTGGCGCAGGTCGCGTACGTTCTGGCTGTTGATGAACACCATGCCGGCCTCGATGCCACGGGCCAGGCGGTGGGCCTTGCCGATGTCCTGGGTCCAGATGTACGAGGCCAGGCCGTACTCGGTGTCGTTGGCCAGTTGCAGCGCTTCGGCCTCGTCCTTGAACGGGATCAGGCAGACCACCGGGCCGAAGATCTCTTCCTGGGCGATGCGCATCTTGTTGTTCACGTCGGCGAACACGGTCGGCTGGATGAACTGGCCGCGAGCCAGGTGCGCCGGCAGGTTGGCCGGACGCTCCAGACCGCCGGCGAGCAGGGTGGCGCCTTCCTCGATGCCGATGCGGATGTAGCCGGTGACCTTGTCGTAGTGGGCCTGGGTGATCATCGAGCCGACCTGGGTCTTCGGATCGGTCGGATCACCGACGATCAGGCGCTTGGCGCGTGCGGCGAACTCGGCGACGAACTGCGGGTACACGCTCTCCTGGATGAAGATCCGGCTGCCGGCGGTGCAGCGCTCGCCGTTCAGCGAGAAGATGGTGAACAGCGCGGCGTCCAGTGCGCGTTCCAGGTCGGCGTCCTCGAAGATCAGCACCGGCGACTTGCCGCCCAGTTCCATCGAGTATTTCTTCAGGCCGGCGGTCTGCATGATCTTCTTGCCGGTGGCGGTGCCGCCGGTGAAGGAGATGGCCCGCACGTCCGGATGACGGACCAGGGCGTCACCGGCGGTGGCACCGTAGCCCTGGATGACGTTGAGCACGCCATTCGGGATGCCGGCCTCGACGGCCAGGCGACCCAGCTCGTTGGCGGTCAGCGGCGACAGTTCGCTCATCTTCAGCACCGCGGTGTTGCCCAGGGCCAGGCACGGCGCGGTCTTCCAGGTGGCGGTCATGAACGGCACGTTCCACGGCGATACCAGGCCACACACGCCGACCGGCTGGTACAGGGTGTAGTTGAGCATCTGGTCGTCCACCGGGTAGGTGTGGCCGTCCATGCGCGTGCAGACTTCGGCGAAGAAGTCGAAGTTGTGCGAGGCACGCGGGATCAGCACGTTCTTGGTCTGGTGGATCGGCAGGCCGGTGTCCAGGGTCTCCAGCTCGGCCAGTTTCGGCACGTTCTGGTCGATCAGCTCACCCAGCTTGCGCATCAGGCGGGCGCGCTCCTTGGCCGGGGTGTTGGCCCATTTCGGGAAGGCTTCCTTCGCCGCGGCGACCGCCTGGGCGACTTCCTCGGCACCGCCGCTGGCGACTTCGCCGATGGCTTCGCCGGTGGCCGGGTTGTAGTTGACGAAGGTGTCCTTGCTCTCGACCTCGCGGCCGTTGATCCAGTGCTTGATCATGCTCATGCCTCTTTGTTGTATTGAGCGAAGAACTCGGCTTCGCTGACGATGCGGTTGACCAGGCGGCCGACACCTTCCACTTCCACCACCACTTCATCGCCCGGGACCACGTCGGCCAGGCCTTCCGGGGTGCCGGTGGCGATCATGTCGCCCGGTTGCAGGGTCATGAAGCTGGACAGGTATTCGATCAGGTAGGGGATGTCGAAGATCATGTCCTTGGTGCTGCCTTCCTGCTTCAGCTCACCGTTGATCCAGGTGCGCAGGGTCAGGTTGGACGGATCGGGCACATCGGCCACGTCGACGATCCACGGACCGACCGGGGTGGTGCAGTCGCGGTTCTTCACCCGCAGGTTGGGGCGGTAGTAGTTCTCGAGGTAGTCGCGGATGGCGTAGTCGTTGCAGACCGTGTAGCCCGCCAGGTACTCCAGGGCGTCCTCGCGCTTGACGTTGCGCGCCGGCTTGCCGATCACGGCCACCAGCTCGCACTCGTAGTGCATGTACTTGATGTTGTCCGGGCGCCAGGTGATGGCGTTGTGGCCGGTGTAGGTGCCCGGCGACTTGACGAAGGCCAGCGGCTCGGTCGGCGGCGCGAAGGCAAGCTCCGCGGCATGGTCGGCGTAGTTCAGGCCGAGGGCGAACATGCTGCCGTTGGCTGGCGGCAGCCATTCGACCTGGTCTTCGGCGATCAGGCGGCCATCGGCCAGGCGCACGGCGTTGTCGGCTTCCACGGTCACCGCGTGGACTTCACCCTGGAAACGGATACGAGCGTGTTTCATCAGTGGGCCTCCTGCTCGGCGACGATGGGGTTGGCCAGGCGGCCGAGCCCGGTGATCTCGATTTCTACCTGGTCGCCCGGCTTGACGTCGGCGCGGCCTTCCGGGGTGCCGGTGATCAGCACGTCGCCTTCATGCAGGGTCATGAATTCGGAGATTTCCGCGATCAGTTGCGGGATGCCGCGCACCAGGTTGGTGGTGCTGTTCTGCTGGCGGACTTCGCCGTTGATGAACAGGCGGATGTCCAGGGCATGCGGGTCGGCGACCTGGGCGACCGGGACCAGCTCAGGGCCGATCACGCAGAAGCCGTCGCGGCACTTGGCCTTGACCGCCGGGCGGTAGTAGCTCTCTTCCGGCAGGCTGAATTCGTTGACGATGGTGAAACCGGCGACGTGTTCCAGCGCCTGTTCGGCGCTGACGCGGCTGGCACGCTTGCCGATCACCACGCCCAGGGCCGGGCCGGCCTGCAAGCGCTCGACGCCCTGCGGATAGACCACCGGCTGGCCGTGGCCATTGCGGGTATTGGGGGTCTTGATGAACAGCACCGGCTTGACCGGTGGCTTCTGGTACGGCGCCTGTTCGAATTCGGCGAGACGCTGTTCCAGCAGCCCCTTGTAGTTCAGCGCGACGCCGAACAGGGTGCCGGTAGCAGCGTCATGCAGGGCACGGCTCATGCTCTTCTCCTGACAGTGGGCGGGACGACACAGGGTGCCCCGCGGGGACAATTGTTAATGTGTTAACGTTATAATTAAGATGTTAACGAAATGCAAGCTGCCGTGTGTTCGATGGCGCGGTAAGCTGGCGGGCAGAACAAGAAGCGGTACGAGGTAAAGGCACATGAGCGATCGCACGCCGATCCCCAACATCAACATCGGCCAGGTCTACGACCAGCGCTACAGCGACTCGGAGGTGCACTACGACAAGCTCGGCAACCTCGCCGGGTTTTTCGGGCGCAACATGCCGGTGCACCGGCACGACCGCTTCTTCCAGGTGCACTACGTCAAGTCGGGAACGGTGCGGGTGTACCTGGACGACCAGCAGTACGTCGAATCCGGGCCGATGTTCTTCCTCACTCCGCCGACCATTCCCCATTCCTTCGTCACCGAAGCGGATGCCGACGGGCATGTGCTGACCGTGCGCCAACAGTTGGTGTGGCAGTTGCTGGAGGTGGATCCGGGGCTGGCGCCGGGGCCGCAGGTGGCGCCGGCGTGCGTGGCGTTGAGCGGGCTGGAGCCGGCGTTCGCGGCGGAGGCGCAGCGTCTGGAGTTGCTCTTCGAATTGCTCGGAACGGAAGTGGAGGGGATGCAAGCCGGACGCGAGGCGGCGCTGTACAGCCTGACCCGCCTGATCATGGTCAGCCTGTTGCGTCTTTGTGCCCGTTCACTGCCGGCGCGGACCACGCGGCATGAGGACCTGCAGATCTTCCACCGCTTCAACGAGCTGATCGAGGCGCATTACCTGGAGCATTGGCCGTTGTCGCGCTATGCCGAGGGAATCGGGGTGACCGAAGCGCGGCTGAACGATGTCTGCCGGCGCATCGCCGACCTGCCGTCCAAGCGCCTGGTACTGGAAAGGGTGATGCAGGAGGCCAAGCGGCTGCTGCTGTTTACCGGCAGTTCGGCGAACGAGATCTGCTACAGCCTGGGGTTCAAGGATCCGGCGTATTTCAGCCGGTTCTTCTTGCGTTATGCCCAGGTGACGCCGGGGGAGTATCGGCAGCGGCAGGGTGGATTGCGTTGATCGCGTACCCTGTGGGAGCGGGTTTACCCGCGATGGCGTCGGTGAATTCACTATCGCAATCGCGGGTGAACCCGCTCCCACAGGGCCTTGTGATCAAGCCGAGGTGCTTTGCAGGTACTGAGCGCGATTGACGAACACCTCCCGCGCCATCTCGCGGACATCCATGGACAGCGCCGCCACCTCCGGCAGCAGCTCCACCAGGACCTGCAGGGTTGCGGTCGCCAGACTGCGGCGCTGTTCGGCGCTGCGGCCGTCGAGCACCGACAACGTCACATGGACAAAATCCTCCGGCCTCTCACCACAGCGGTAATGTTCATAGCCGGCTATTCGCACCTTGATATCGCCGGGCCTGAAGAACCCGCTGGCATCGATGGCGTCATGCACCGCCTTCAGCAACAGCGGCTCCCCCACCCGCGCGGCCAGCGCCGCCGGGCATTCGATCAAACAGTGAGGCATGGCCCGCTCCTCTCGGCACTGAAATCACGGCTGGCCTGGACCAGCATGCGGGTGTACTCGTGGGTCGCCAGGTCCTGGCCCAGGCCCTGGCAGTCCAGGCGCTCGACGATGCGCCCGTGCTGCATCACCGCGACCTTGTCGCACAGGTGGCTGACCACGCCGAGGTCGTGGGTGACCATCAGGTAGGTGAGCTTCTCGCGCTGGCGCAGGTCCGACAGCAGGTTGAGGATCTCCGCCTGCACCGACACATCGAGGGCCGAGGTCGGTTCGTCGAGCAGCAGCACCCGCGGTTCCAGGATCAAGGCACGGGCGATGGCCACGCGCTGGCGCTGGCCGCCGGACAACTGGTGCGGGTAGCGGTAGCGGAAGCTGTCGTTGAGCCCGACCTTGAGCAGGATGTCGTTGATCCGGTCGTCGCGGTCGTCCATCCCATGGATGGTCAGCGGCTCGCGCAGCGCGGTATCGATGGTGTGCCGTGGATGCAAGGAGCCGTAGGGGTCCTGGAAGACCATCTGCACCTTGCGAAAGTGTTCTTTGGGGATCTTGTGCTGCAACGGCACGCCGGCGATGCTCAGCGCCCCGCTCCAGTGCCGGTACTGCCCGGCCAGGCAGCGCAGCACGGTGGTCTTGCCGGAACCCGACTCCCCCACCAGGCCGAACGACTCGCCGTCCTCGACACTCAGGTTGACGTCGTGCAGCACCTGGTTGAGCGCCGGGCCGACGCCAAAGCTCAGGTTCAACGATTGGGCTTGGATCATGGACATGGTCGGTTCCTCAGCAGGTGAGCCAGAGCGGGTCGCGTTGCAGCACCGGCAAGCGCGGACGGCGGTTGTCCATGCTCGGCAAGGCCGCCAGCAAGCCACGGGTATAGGGGTGTTCGGCGTGGTGCAGGTCGCAGGCGGCAAGGGATTCGACCACCCGCCCGGCATACATCACCAGCACCCGGTCGCAGTAGTTGCGCACCAGGTTGAGGTCGTGGCTGACGAAGATCAGGCCCATCCGGTTTTCCACCACCAGTTCCTCCAGGACGTTGAGCACCTGCTGGCGCACCGAGACGTCGAGGGCCGAGGTGGGCTCGTCGGCGATGATCACTTCCGGGCTGGTGATCACCATCATCGCGATCATGATGCGCTGGCCCATGCCGCCGCTGACCTCATGCGGGTACAGGTCGTAGACCCGCTTGGGGTCGCGGATATGCACCTTTTCCAGCATGCCCAGGACCCGCTCGCGGGCCTCGGCGCGGCTGGCCTTGTGGTGGGCCAGGTAGGCTTCGGCGATCTGCTCGCCGACCTTGACCACCGGATTGAGCGAGTATTTCGGGTCCTGCATGATCATCGAGATGCGGTTGCCGCGGATCTTCTGCATGGCCCTTTCGCTGGCCGAGAGCAGATCGACCTCTCCGAAGCGCAGGGCCTTGGCGCTGATCTGCGTGCTGGCCGGGTGCAGCTTGAGCAGGCTGCGCCCGACCGTGGACTTGCCCGAGCCGGACTCGCCGACGATGGCGAGCTTTTCCCGGCCCAGGGTGAAGGACACGTCACGCACCGCGTGCATTTCTTTCTTGCCGTTGACGAAGCGCACATTGAGCGAATCGACAGTGAGTTTTGGCGTCGACATACAGCCTCCAGTTATTCGCTACGCGGATCGAGAATGTCCCGCAGGCCGTCGCCCAGCAGGTTGAACGCCAGGCTCACGAGCATGATCGCCGCCCCCGGTACCGCCACCAGCCACCAGCATTCGAGCATGTAGCGCCGGCCGGTGGAGATCATCGCCCCCCACTCCGGCAGCGGCGCCTGGGCACCCAGGCCGAGGAAGCCAAGGGCCGCGGCGGTGAGGATGATCCCGGCCATGTTCATGGTCAGGCGGATGATCACCGACGACAGGCACATGGGCACGATATGGCGCAGGATGATGCGGCTCGACGAGGCGCCCTGCAGCTCCACCGCGACGACGAAGTCGGCCTTGCGCAGCGACAGGGTTTCGGCCCGTGCCAGGCGCGCGATCGGCGGCCACGAGGTGAGCGCGATGGCCACCACGGCATGCTCCAGGCCAGGGCCGAGGGCGGCGATGAAGGCCAGCGCCAGGACCAGGCTCGGGAAGGAGATGAAGATGTCGGTGATGCGCATGAACACCGTGTCGACCACGCCGCCGAAATACCCGGAGACGGTGCCGATGAACAGCCCGATGGGGCCGACGATGATGCTCACCAGGGCGATGATGTAGAGGGTGATGCGCGAGCCGTAGACCAGCCGGCTGAAGATGTCCCGGCCATATTCGTCGGTGCCGAACCAGTGCGCGGCGCTGGGCGCCTGCAAGGCATTGGCGAGGTTCTGCAGCACCGGGTCGTGGGTGGCGATCCAGGGCGCGAAGGCCGCCACCACCACCAGCAGCAAGGCCACCACCAGGCCCGCCAGGGTCATGGGGTTGCGCAGCAGGTGGCGCAGCACCCGCAGGCTGCTCTTGTACAAGGCGTCGAGGCTGGACGCCGGGGTAGTGTCGGCTTGCCGCTTGGCGGCGGTTTCGCTGGAAGACATGTTGGCAATCATCGGCATGTTCTCGGTGTGGACTCATGGCCGTGCCAGCGCCCACAGGCGCCGGCCCGGTACTCAGCGTTGCTTGTAGACGCCCAGGTAGCGGGTCGCCTCGGCGTCGTCGCCGACGAAGCCCTTGACGTCCACCGCGCTCACGGCGGTGTCGGTCATCTGCGAGATCATCATGATCGGGCCGACCTGCTGGTCGTACAGGTTCTGTGCTTCGTGGTACATGGCCAGGCGCTTGCCGGCATCGCGCTCGACGCCGACGCGGTCAATCAGGTCGTTGAGCTGGCGGCTGAAGAACGATGCGCGCCAGCCCTGGAAGTTGGGCAGGCCGGCGGCGTCGCTGTTGTCCGGGTTGTAGACGAAGGTGCGCAGGCTGAAGTACGGATGCGGGTAACGCTCGGCACCGCGGGCCACGATCATCTCGAAGTTGCGCGCGCGCATCGCACCGTAGACCTGGTTGCCGGTGCCGGTGACGATGGTGGCCTTGATCCCGCCTTCGGCCAGGGTCGCCTGCATGCGCGCGGCGATATCGATGAACGGCGGCTCGGACAGAGTGCGGATGGTGGTGGAGAAGCCTTGCGGGTAGCCGGCTTCGGCCAGCAGCGCCTTGGCCTTGGCCACGTCCATCGTGTAGCCCGGATCCGGCAGGCGTGCCTCCAGGCCAAGCTGCATCGGCTGCTGGTTGAGCTTGCCGTAGTGCGGCATGACCTGCTCGTCCAGGCCCTTGTAGTCGATCAGGTTGCGGACCGCCTCGCGCACCTTGCGGTTGGCGAATTCCGGCTGCTTCATGCTCATCGCCACGTAGTACATGGTGCCGCGCTGCAGGGCCTGGACCTGCAGCTTGTCGGAAGCCTCGATGGCCTTGATGTCCGGAGCGGCCATGCCGTAGGCCAGGTCGAGGTCGCCGCGTTCGAGCATCAGGCGCAGCGACTGCGACTCGGTCATGTGCCGCAGCAGCACGCGCTTCACTTTCGCCGGGCCAGCCCAGTAGCCGTCGAAGCGGGTCATCACCAGGGCGTCGTTGGCGCTCCACTTGCTCAGGGTGAACGGCCCGCTGCCGGCTTCGTTGGTCACCAGCCAGGCACCGCCGAGGTCGCCGTTCTTCTCGTGCTTGAGGGTTTCCACGCGGTCGACCACCACCGCGCTGGGGGAAATCGCCAGGGAGTCGATCACCAGCAGCGGATCGGTCGCCTGCGGCAGCTCGACCACCAGGGTGTGGGCGTCGCTGGCGCGGATCAGGCCCTGGATGTTGTCGACGCTGTAGCCGTACGCCTTCCAGGTGGTGGCGAGGCCGAAGTTGAGTTTCATCACCCGGTACAGCGACCAGGCCACGTCTTCGGCGGTCAGGGCATTGCCGGAGTGGAACCTGACGTCATCGCGCAGGTGGAAGGTGATGCGCTTGCCGTCCTCGCTGATTTCCCAGCGTTCGGCCAGTTGCGGCAGGTGCTTTTCCGGGTTGCCGTTGTCGCGCTTGATCAGCGTGTCGTAGAGGTTGGCGTTGATCCCGGAGGCGTCCAGGCCCGGGGCATTGGCCGGGTCGATGGAGAACAGGTTGACCAGGCTCATGCCGACGATCAGCTGGTCGGCCGGCGTCCTGGCCTGCACCGCGGCCATCGGGCCCAGGGCCAGGATGGCGCCCAGCAGGGTCAGGCGCAGGGTCGGGAATACAGTCTTCATGGGGCATCCTTCTTTTTATAGTTGTCGATGTGTTCGCGCCGGCCGGGGGCTCAGCGGGTCCTTGGGTCGAACACCTTGTAGAGCGCATCGCTGATCAGGTTGAGGGCGACGAAGATCAGGCCGATCACCAGCACGCAGCCCATCACCGCGTTCATGTCGCCAAGCATCAGGCTGCTGGTCAGGTACTGGCCGAAACCGGGCCAGGCGAACACCGTCTCGATCAGCACCGCGCCCTCCAGCAGCGAGCCGTAGGCCAGGGCGACCACGGTGAGCAGCTGCACGAGGATGTTGCGGAAGGCATGGCCCCAGACCACCTGGCGCCGCGACAGGCCCTTGACCCGGGCGGTGATGATGTACTCCTGGGACAGTTGTTCGAGCATGAAGCTGCGGGTCATGCGGCTGATGTAGGCCACCGAGTTGAGGCCGAGGATCAGCCCCGGCAGGACGATATGCCGCAGCGCGCTGCTGAAGGCCTCCCAGTCGCGCGCCAGGGCGGTGTCGACCAGCATCAGGCCGGTGACCTCCGGGACCATGCCGTCGTAGGCGAGGTCGATACGCCCTGCCCCGCCGGCCCAGCCGAGCCAGGCGTAGAACACCAGCAGGCCCATCATGCCGACCCAGAAGATCGGCGTGGAATAGCCGAACAGGGTGATGACCCGCGCCACATGGTCGCCCAGGCGCCCCTGGTTGCTGGCGGCGACCACGCCCAATGGCAGGCCGATAAGCACGCCGAAGAGGATCGCCAGGGTCGCCAGTTCGAGGGTGGCCGGGAACACCCGCTTGATGTCTTCCAGCACCGGGTGCCCGGTGAGCAGCGCATTGCCGAAGTCGGCGTGCAGCAGGTCGTTCAGGTACAGGCCGAACTGGGTCCAGATCGGCTTGTCCAGGCCCATGGCCTGGTACACCTGGTCGTAGGTGGAGCTGTCGGCGTCCGGTCCGACCACGGCGAGCACCGGGTCCAGCGGCATCACCCGGCCGATGAAGAAAGTCAGCGCCAGCAGACCGAGCAGGGTCACCAGGACCGTGCCGGTCCGGCGGGCAGTACCGGACACGCGGGCGCCCAGTACCGAGGCAGTCGAAAGAAACATAACGGGCTCCTGAAATGGCGTTCGTGGGTCGACGCGGCGTGCGGGGCCCGCGGGCCCCGCTGCGCTCAGCGCGACTTGTAGACGTCCTTGTAGCGGGTGGTGGCGGCGCTATGGCCCTGGTAGTTCTCGACGTCGTGGTACAGCACCACGGTGTCGGTCATCTGCGAGACCGGCAGGATCGCCCCCACCTGCTCGTCCAGGGTGTTCTGGATCTGCTGGTAGTCGGCCAGTTGCCTGGCCTTGTCCGGCTCGACTTCGGCGCGCTCGATCAGGCTGTTCAGCTCGGGGCTGTAGAACGAGGTGCGCCAGCCCTGGAAGTTGCTCAGCTTGGCCTCGTCGCGGTTGTCCGGGTTGTACACCAGGGTGCGCAGGCTGGAGTGGGGATGGCGCTCGGCACCGCCGCCGCCGCGACCGACCAGGATGTCGAAGCTGCGTTCGCGCATGGCGCCGTAGATCTGGTTGCCGGTACCCGTGACGATGGTCGCCTGGATCCCGGCCTGGGCCAGGGTCGCCTGCAGGCTGGAGGCGATGTTGATGAACGGCGGCTCGGTGAGCACGCGGATGGTGGTCTTGAAGCCGTTGGGGTAGCCGGCCTCGGCCAGCAGTTTCTTCGCCTCGGCGACGTTCAGGGTGTAGCCCGGATCGTCCAGGCGCGCCGCCAGGCCCAGGGGCAGCGGACGCTGGTTGAGCTGGCCGTAGTGCGGCATCACGGTCTGGTTGATGCCCTGGTAGTCGATCAGCGAACGCACCGCCTTGCGCACCCGGGCATCGTCGTAGGGCTTGCTCTTCACGCTCAGGGCCACGTAGTACAGGGTGCCGCGCTGCACGGTCTGGGTACGCACCTGGTCCGAGCTTTCCAGCGCCTCGATATCCGGCGCCGACATGCCTTTGGCCAGGTCGAGGTCGCCGCGCTCCACCATCAGGCGCAGGGATTGCGACTCGGTCATGTTGCGCATGACGATGCGCTTGAGCCTGGCCGGGCCACCCCAGTAGCCATCGAAGCGGTTCATCAGGATCACGTCGTTGGCACGCCAGTCCTTGAGGATGAACGGGCCGCTGCCGGCAGCGTGGGTGGTCAGCCAGGCGCCGCCCATGTCGTCGCCCTTCTGGTGCTGCTGCACCACCTTGCGGTCGAGGATGAAGGCGCTGGGCGAGGTGGCCAGGGTATTGAGCACCAGCAACGGGTCGGTGGGCCGTGGCAGCTCGATGACGAAGGTGTGTTCATCGACCGCGCGCATCTGCTGGTCGACGTTGCCGGCGCTGAAGCCGTAGGCCTTCCAGGTCGAGGCCAGGGCCAGGTTGAGCTTGAGCACCCGCTGCAGCGACCAGGCCACATCCTCGGCGCTCAGCGGATTGCCGGACTGGAACTGGACGCCCTTGCGCAGGGTGAAGGTGAGGGTCTTGCGGTCGTCGCTGACCTGCCAGCTCTCGGCCAGGGCCGGGACCAGCCGGTCCGGCTGTTGCGCATCCTGCACCAGCAGCATGTCGTAGAGGTTGGCATTGACCTCGGAGACATCCAGCCCGGTGGCGGCGGCCGGGTCGAGGGACAGCAGGTTGATCATGCTCATGCCGACGATCAACTGGTCGGCCGGGGTCTTGGCGAAAGCCAGGGGCGTGGCGCTCAGGGCCAGCAGCGCAGTCAACGCCCCCGCGCGAAGTTTCGGGAGAACGCTCATGTGAGATTGCCTTTCTTGTAGTTATTGGACTTCTCGGGCGGCACGCGCGCAGGCGTGCCGCCAGGCACGGATCAGTAGCTGTGCTGCGTGTTGGTCTCGACGTAGTTGAAATCGATGTCCTCGCCCAGGCCAGGCAGGTCCGAGAGGTGCACGAAACCGTCTGCGTCCATCGGGTCGACCAGGCGCTTGAGGTAGGCCGGTACTTCGTCATAGTCGAGGAACGGGTGCAACAGGCCGCGCTCGTACCAGGTGCAGTTCTTGATGGCGCCGACCACCGCCAGGTTGGCCGCGCCGTTGCCGTGGATCTCGCAGTCCATGCCGAACGACTCGGCCATGTGCGCCACCTTCAGGCACGGGGCGATGCCGCCGACCCCGGCGACACCGGCGCGAAGAATGTCGCAGACATCGTTCTTGACCCAGCTGGCCCGGCTCAGGTGCTTGCCGCCGAGGCTTTCCGGGCCGAGGATCGGGATGTCCAGCTGTCCCGCCAGCCAGGCGTAGGATTCGGCGGAGTCTTCCATCATCGGTTCTTCGAACCAGGCGAAATCCAGCTTCTCCAAGGCGCGGCCGATGGTCAGGGCGTCGGTGCGGCTGTACCAGTGATAGCCGTCGATCATCAGGGCGATGTCAGGGCCGACCGCCTCGCGCACGGCGGCGCAGGCCTTGATGTCCATGCCCACGCTGGGCGCGAAGGACACCGGCGGCATCCAGGTGTGCAGCTTGATCGCCTTGTAGCCGCGCTTGACCAGGGTCTCGGCGAAGCGGCCGTATTCCTCGGGGGTGGACAGGCCGCCCGGCAGCTCGTCGCCGCACATGGTCGAGCCATAGGCCGGGACCTTGTCGCGGTAGCCGCCGATCAGCTTGTGCACCGGCACATTCAGCTTGCGTCCGGCCCAGTCCCACAGCGCCTGCTCCACCAGCGCCAAGGCGCGGTCGGTCAGCTGGCTGGCGCTGCCGCGCTGCCAGTGGGCGAGGTCATGCCAGATCTTCTCGCGGTCGAAGGCATTGGCCCCCACCAGCACCTTGCGCACGAAGCCATCCAGCACATAGGGACGAATCAGCTCCGGCGCGCCCAGGGCATAGCCCTCGTTGCCGCATTCGGTCTTGATCCGCAGGAGGGCCATGCTGGCCTGGGTCACGTCGCCCGGATGGGCATGCCCGGCACTGTCGACGGCACGGCGGGTGGGGTAGGAAAAGATCTGCACGTTTACAGCGGTGATGATCATGGACGTCTGGGCCTTTTTATTAGGGTTGGCGGCGAAGGAGTCACGCTCTGGACGAGATCCTACGTCATCATACAACTTTTTAAAAGCACCCCTTTCAAATCTTTCAAAACCCCGTTCTGCGCCTCACAAAACAACCCATCAACCCCCTTCAAATCCCAATACAACCGGCGAAATCACCGGAATAGAGCCCTCTAATTTCGTCGTCAGACAACATCTCAAGAAATCGTAGACAACCTCATAGTTGTCCGATAACTTATTTTTCAAATTCGCCTCGGAGCCACCTGCCCACCACACCTCTACCGACACCCGCGCCTCATCACGACCTCGACAACAAAAACAAAAGAAGATCGCATGAACACCACATTTCGCAGCCTTATCGCCGTCGCCACCCTCGGCCTGTCCCTGCACGCCCACGCAGACTCGGCCAGCATCAACTACCGTCACGGTTTCACCGAAGACGACAGCATCCATTCGGACCGGATCAAGATGAACTACCGGATGGACAGCGGCCTCGGCTTCGCCGCCGAGATCAAGTACAAGACCGCGGGCGACCGCGAGGACGTCGCGTACGACAACATGGTCAACAACGGCCATGAGTTCACCGTGGACTACAACTACAAGTTGAGTCCCAGGTCGACGCTGACGCCGGCGTTCCAGATGGACAGCTCCAAGGACGCCACCACCTACAAGTTCGGGCTGAAGTACAACTACAAGATCTCCGACACCTGGTACGTCGCCGCCCGGGTGCGCCAGGACGCCCGCAGCCTGGACCGCGACCTGATCGACCGCAGCAAGGACGACCGCGCCAAGGACAACCAGAACACCACCCGCCTGGAAGGCTGGCTCGGCTACACCCCCAAGGGCCCCTGGGCCTTCGAGTACCAGTACATCCACTTCGAGACCGACTACATCCGCTACGACAACAAGAAGAGCGACTACGAGCAGAACCTGATCATCAAGTACAAGCTCAACAAACAGTGGGCGCCGTTCATGGAGGTGGGCGACATCAAGGTCAACTCCACCACCGACGACCGCCAGGCACGCTGGCGTATCGGGATCCAGTACAACTTCCTGTAATCCACGCTCCGGGCAGCCATTGCGGCTGCCCGGTCACGCTTTGAAAGGCAGCCGTCATGACCACCACCGCGAACAAACCCTTCCACCGCCTGCTGCTGACCGGCGCCGCCGGCGGCCTCGGGCAGATCCTGCGCGAAGCCCTGCTCGCCCATGCGGACATCGTCCGCGTTTCCGATATCAGCAGCATGGCGCCCGCCGCTGGCGCCCATGAAGAAGTGATGCCCTGCGACCTGGCCGACAAGGCTGGCGTCCTTGCCCTGGCCAATGACGTCGATGCCATCGTGCATCTGGGCGGGATTTCCACCGAGCGTAACTTCGAGGAGATTCTCGACGCCAATATCCGCGGCACCTTCCATATCTATGAAGCGGCGCGCAAACAGGGGATCAAGCGGGTCATCTTCGCCAGCTCCAACCATGTCACCGGTTTCTACCCGCAGGACGAGACGGTGGACGCCCATTCGCCGCGTCGCCCGGACTGCTACTACGGGCTGTCAAAGTCCTACGGCGAAGACCTCGCGACCTTCTACTTCCACCGCTACGGCATCGAGACCGTGAGCCTGCGCATCGGCTCGTCCTTCCCCGAGCCGCGCAACGTGCGCATGCTCTCCACCTGGCTCAGCTATGCCGACCTGGCGCACCTGGTGGAACGCGCGCTGCTGGCCGAAGACGTCGGCCACACCGTGGTCTATGGCGTCTCGGCGAACCGCGACCTGTGGTGGGACAACCGCCACGCCGCCCACCTGGGCTTCGCCCCGCAGGACAACTCCGAGCGTTTTCGCGCACGCCTCGAACAACTGCCGCAAGCGGCGGCAGGCGAGCCAGGCGCCGGACTCCAGGGCGGTGCCTTCACCGCGGCCGGGCCGTTCGGCGACTGATCGGCGCAGCTATCCGGGCGGGTCTTGCAGGCGCTGCGCAGACCCGCCTCAGGCAGAAAAGTGGAAGCAGTAAAGCAACCCGCCCAAGGTCAGCAACGACCCCATCGTCGACAGCAATATCGCCTTGGACACCACCCCCGCCTCGCGCTGGTAATACTCCGCCAGCATGAACGGCCCGGTGCCGGTGGGCAGCGCGGCGAGCAGCACCGCCGAGGTCGCCCACATCGACGGCAGGGCCAGGACCTTGAACGCCAGCACCCAGGTAAGCAGCGGCTGGCCTACCAGCTTCATCGCCACCAGCGGCCAGGCGCTGCTTTTCTGCTGCGGCGCCGGCTGCGCCAGGAACAGCCCCAGCGAGACCAGGGCACACGGCGTGGTGGCCGCCGCGAGCATGTCGAGGAAGTGCATCACCGGCAGGGCGATGCCCAGCCCGGTGCAGGCCCAGAGTCCGCCGGCGACCGGCGCGATCACCAGCGGGTTCTTCGCCAGCGCCCGCAGCACCTTCGCCGCCGCGCGCCCCACATGCTTCTCGGTCTGCAAGCCGACCTCGATGCACACCACGGCGATGGCGAACAGCACGCAGACCACGATCAGCGTGGCGATCAACGCCGGCTGCAACCCGGCGTCACCAAACAGCAGCGCACACAGGGGAATGCCGATATAGCCGGTGTTGGCGTACCCCGAACTGAGCCCGTCGATGCTCGCCGTCGCCAGGCCGTGGCCGCTGCCCAGGCGCCAGAGCAAGGTCACCAGGAACATCGCCAGCGTCCCGCCGCCGAAGGCCAGGACGAACCCCGGCTGCCAGATCGCGGCCCAGGTCGCGGTGGCCGTGACCTTGAACAGCAGCGCCGGCAGGCACAGCCAGACCACCATGAGGTTGATTTCCGAAGCGGCCCGGGGACCCAGCTTGCCGCTCTTGCGGCACAGGTAACCGACCAGGATCAGGGCAAAGATGGGGACGACGACAACAAGAACGGTGTGCATGACGCTTCCAGTCAGGAGAAACCGGCGCCAGTGTAGGAATCTGCTTCGATACGGTCCAATGACTTAGAATGCCTCGATCCATAGCCTGGAGGCATCGATGATCGAACTCAGACAACTGCGCTATTTCCTCGCCCTGGCGGAGCACCTGCACTTCGGCAATGCCGCCGCCAGCCTCCACCTGGCGCAGCCTTCGCTGAGCCGGCAGATCTCCGGCCTGGAACAGGCCATGGGCTGCGAGCTGGTGCAGCGCAACTCGCGCTCGGTGAGCCTGACGGCCGCCGGCCGCGAACTGCAGCGCAACGGGGCCCAGCTGATGGCGGCCTTCGACTCGGCGATCCGCGCCAGCCAGGCGGTGGCCCGTGGCGAACGGGGCGAGTTGCGCATCGCCTTCACCTCGATGGTGGCCTGGACCGGTTTTCCGAAACTGATCAAAGGCTTTTCCGAGGCCTATCCCGATATCGACCTGTCCCTGCACGAGCTGATGCCGGCGGAGCTGGAGCAATCGGTAGCGGGCGGGCTCAACGACATCTGCCTGTCGTTTCGCCAGGCCGGTCACGAAGCCCTGCAATACCGGCCCTTGCACACGGAAAAACTGTGCATCGCCCTCCCCGCCGATCACCCCTTGGCCCGGCGCCGTAACCTGAGCCTTGGCGACCTGCGCGACGAGCCCTTCATCCTCACCCCGCGCAACACGGCACCGGCGCTGTACGACAGCATCATGGGCCAGTGCCAGGCGGCAGGCTTCGATCCTCAGGTGCGCATGTACACCCAGTTGCAGGGCACCATCGTCAACCTGGTGGCCGAGGGCCTGGGGGTGTCCATCGTGCCGTCGGCGATGAGCCGCAGCAACCTGCAAGGCATTCGCTTCCACGCCCTCGCCGATTCGCCGCAGATCGAGTTCGGGATCAGTTGGCATCCGCACAATGGCAATCCGTGCCTGGCGTCGTTCCTGGAGCTGCTGGGCCTGGCAGCGCGCTGACCGACCGTTCGTCGCCCGTTTGCGCGCGCTACGCAACTCTGCGTCCATCGTGCTGCTTCTAAGCCTGCAAGCGGGGCAAACCAGCACAAGGCCAGAGCCATGTTCGGAAAGCTGAGCTGGGACGCCATCCCGGTACACGACACCCTCATCATGACCACCCTGGCCGTGGTCGGCCTGATCGGCCTGGCGGTATTGGTGGCGATCACCTGGCAGCGCCGATGGACCTGGCTGTGGCGCGAATGGCTGACCTCCGTGGACCACAAGCGCATCGGCGTGATGTACATCGTCGCCGCACTGGTCATGCTCCTGCGCGGCTTCGCCGACGCCCTGCTGATGCGCACCCAGCAGGCCATGGCCTCCGGCGGCTCGGCGGGCTACCTGCCGCCGGACCACTACGACCAGATCTTCACCGCCCACGGCACCATCATGATCTTCTTCATGGCCATGCCCCTGCTGATCGGCCTGATGAACATCGTCGTGCCCCTGCAGATCGGCGCCCGCGACCTGGCCTTTCCCTTTCTCAACGCGGTCAGCTTCTGGCTGTTCGTCGCCGGCGCGCTGCTGGTGAACATTTCCCTTGGCGTCGGCGAGTTCGCCCGCACCGGCTGGGTCGCCTACCCGCCGCTGTCGGGCATCGACCATAGCCCCGGGGTGGGCGTGGACTACTGGATCTGGTCATTGCAGATCGCCGGGGTCGGCACGCTGCTGACCGGGGTGAACTTCTTCGTCACCATCATCAGGATGCGCACCACCGGCATGACCCTGTTCCGCATGCCGGTGTTCACCTGGACCGCGCTGTGCACCATGGTGCTGATCCTCGCCGCCTTCCCCATCCTCACCGCCACCTTGCTGCTGCTCAGCCTCGACCGCTACCTGGGCATGCACATCTTCACCACCGACCTGGGCGGCAACCCGATGATGTACATCAACCTGATCTGGGCCTGGGGTCACCCGGAGGTGTACATCCTCATCCTGCCGGCGTTCGGCGTGTTCTCCGAAGTGGTTTCGACCTTCGCCGGCAAGCGCCTGTTCGGCTACCACTCGCTGGTCTGGGCGAGCATCGTCATCACCGTGCTGTCGTTCGTGGTCTGGGCCCACCACTTTTTCACCATGGGCGCGGGGGCCAGCGTCAATGCCTTCTTCGGCATCATGACCATGGTCATCGCCGTGCCCACCGGGGTGAAGATCTTCACCTGGCTGTTCACCCTGTTCCGCGGCCGCCTGCGCTTCGAGACGCCGATGCTGTGGACCCTGGGCTTCATCGTCACCTTCAGCATCGGCGGCATGAGTGGCGTGCTGCTGGCGGTGCCCGGCGCCGACTTCCTGTTGCACAACAGCCTGTTCCTGGTGGCGCACTTCCATAACGTGATCATCGGCGGCGCGGTATTCGGCTATCTCTGCGGCCTGAGCTACTGGTTCTCCAAGGCCTTCGGCTTCAGGCTCCACGAGCGCTCGGGGCGGGCGGCGTTCTGGTGCTGGCTGGTGGGTTTCTATTTCGCCTTCATGCCCTCCTACGTGCTGGGCTTCATGGGCATGACCCGGCGCCTGAATGCGGTGGACGTGCCCGAATGGCGACCGCTGCTGCTGATGGAGATGCTGGGCGTGGCCATCATCCTCTGCGGTGTCGGCTGCCAGCTCGCCCAGTTGCTGCTGAGCTTCCGCCAGCGCCACGAAAACCGTGACCACACGGGCGATCCGTGGAACGGCCGGACCCTGGAATGGGCCACTGCCTCGCCGCCGCCGGTGTACAACTTCGCCGTGCGGCCGGTGGTGGAAGGCATCGATGCGTATTGGGGCATGAAGGAACGCGGGGTCCAGGCCCAGGCGGCAGCGGATTACCAGCCGATCTACCTGCCGCACAATACCAGCCTGGGGCTGGTGATCGGTCTGTCGAGCCTGCTGCTGGGCTTCGCCATGGTCTGGCATATCTGGTGGCTGGCGCTGGCCAGCCTGCTCGGGACCGTGGCAACGCTGGTGTTGCGCAGCAGTGACGAACAGACCGGCTACTGGCTGCCGGTCGAGGTCATCGAACGAACGGAGCGGGAATGGCGGGCGACGGCGAAAAATCCTGAAATCCGATCGACCTGTGGCGATTGAACGGCGTCGATAGGCAGGACCAGGGGATCAGGAAGGCGTGAGTGGAGTACAACCCGACGAGAATGTCGAACCCCCTAGAAGCGCCTGAACCCTGCGTTGTCGCGCAATCTGCGCAGATGCTCGTCCACCAGCTCAGGTCTGTGCAAATACCGGTTTGGGGAGCGAATCACCACGGCCACCCGCATGAGTTGCTCATCGTCGAGCTGGCTCAGCGGGCTGCCGAACATCTGCATCGAGAGGCCATTGCAGCCGCCTGGCACGGCCAGGACGCGATACAAGACCTCGATCTCCCCGGAAGCCAGATGCAGGTCCACAAGCAGGCGCCAGAGTGCCAGGTCCAGGTACCACGATACGGGGGGACGGTCGGGGTACGCATTGGTCAGCAATCGCCGAGTCACCATCAAGGTGATTGCGTCGTTTCCATCCACTGACTGCGTCGTTCGGATGAACGCCGGGTTTGGCGCGAGATCCCCAGCCGATGCGCTGGCGAGGATCTCGTTGAATTGCTGGCGGTGGGGGAGAAATACCCTGATGTCGTAAACGGCTACGGCGGCCAGCAGTGCCGCCGCGGGCATGACCAGACACCCGAGCAGCGCGAGTCCGATCTTTCTTTTTGCCGTCATTGGCTGTCGCGGGGATCCCTGCATGCGTATTGCCTCGTCTTCCTGTTGAACATCCTGATGGCGCTCGACAGATAGACGGATGGGAGGATTGTTTTTCCATCGCAGCAAATCACAGCAGCAGCCTGGCGGGCGCTGGCCGCCCAGGTTCGCTGGTCGCCTCACCACCTAGCGACGACCAACATACAGATTGGTCTGTTCCTTGCTGAGTAACAGGCAAGCCGACGGTGATCGGCACCAAGGATCACACTGCCGCCCAGGCACTATCCGGACACTGCAGCGACCATCCGGTAACTGCAAGGCACCGGGTCCAAAAGCGTGCAGCCGTGGTTGCCTGTGTAACGAGAGGTGACAATGATCTCCAACGAAGCAAGCCTTGCGAGCGGTGAGTGCTTCAGTGAATTGCAGCTGTTCACTGAAGAGAACCAGTTGTTCCTGCACTACGACCTGGACAGCGTGCGCTCCAGTGTCGGGCGCATCTTCAAGCCTCACGAGCTGTCTGCGGTACGCCCCCAGGAGACGGTCGGCGCCTGCATGCACCATGTCGCTCGCGGCGGCCTGGCCCTGAGCCGCCTGGAGTACGCCACGGAAGTGGATATCGACCCCGGGCGCCTGGAAGATTTCTATCTGATCCAGATCCCCATCCAGGGCGGCGCGCTGATCCGTTGCGAGGGGCTGGAGTTCGAGTCCTCGCCACAGGTCGCCTCGCTGCTCTCGCCGAGCCTGCCGGCGCGCATGCGCTGGCAAGGGCACTCGCCGCAACTGACCCTGCGCCTGGAACAGTCGGACATGGCCTACCACTGCCGCCAGCACATTCCCCAGGCAAGCCAGCACCTGCCGCAATTCGACCCGCGCCTGGACTTCTCGCGACCCGGAGCGGCGTACTTCCTGCAATTGCTCAATACCCTGGCCAACGCCCTCGGCAGTCCCGAGCATCCGCTGCACCAACCGCTGGTGCTCAAGCAGTTCGAATCGGCGCTGCTCAATTCCCTGCTCTACGGCCAGGCTCACAGCGCCCTGGACAACCTGGAGCGTCCGGCGGACAAGAACATCTCGCCCTATTTCATCAAGCGCACCGAGGCCTATATCCGCGAACACCTGCACGAGCCGCTGAGCGTCGAGTCACTGGCCGAGCAGGCCGGGATCAGCGTGCGCACGCTGTTCGCCGGGTTCCGCAGCTTCCGCAATACCAGCCCGATGGCCTACATTCGCGAACTGCGCCTGGAACAGGTGCACGAGGAACTGACCCGCAACGACCAGGCCTCGGTGACGGACGTGGCGTTCAAATGGGGGTTTGCCCACCTGGGGCGGTTTGCCCAGGAGTACAAGCGGCGCTATGGAGAATTGCCCTCGGCGACCCGGCGCTTCCGGGTGTCCTGATGGCACCCGCGGGGCATGGGTATCTACACATCTTTGATCTGGTAGAACGCGGACCCTGTGGGAGCGGATTTACCGGGACGCCGGACCGCCGCGATCGGCGGCGAAGCCGTCGTAAAACCTGAATCCCAAGTCTGCCTGACACACCGAGGACACAGGTTTTATGGCCGCTTCGCGCCCAATCGCGGATAAATCCGCTCCCACAGGTACGCGGCGCTCTATCGTTTCGTGACTGACTGAAGATGTGTAGATACCCACCCTCAGCGCAACCGCGCCAGGGTGCCCGACGGCGACTCGCCGAATGCCTTGCGATAGTCACTGGCAAAGCGCCCCAGGTGCCCGAAGCCCCACTCCAGCGCCACGCTGGAGACACTCGCCGCCGCGCCCCCGGCCAATAACGCACTGCGCACCGCCGTCAGCCGGTAATGCTTGAGGTAGGCCATCGGCGTCAGGCCGTGATGACGGCGAAAAGCCTCATACAGCTTCTCCCGGGAAACTCCGGCCACCTGCTCCAGGTCGTTCAGGCGCAGCGCGTCCCGGGCATGTTCCTGAAGGAACTGCCGGGCCCGTACCAGGTACTGCGGGACCCGCTCCAGCCCGCCCTGCTCCAGCTCGTCGGAGTGATTGTTCGGCTGCGCCAGCAACAGCGCGCGGATCAGCAGGCACTCCATGTCCCGGGCCAGGCGCGGCTGCGCATACAGCGCACCGAGCTGCGGCCAGTTATCCAGCAGGTGGCGAACGCTCAGCCACCAGGCCGCCACCTGCTCGCAGCCGATGTCCATTTCCGCGCGAAAGCGGATCGGTTCGCGCAGGGGGCGCTGGAGCATGTCCTCGGCCACCTCTTCCAGGGCGCGGCGGCTCACCACCACCTGGAGTTTTTCGCAGTCTCCGCCCAGCTCCAGCGAGTGCGCCTCCAGCGGTGACACCACCAGCCCGCAGGCCGCGTCGGAACGTACCTGGGCGCGACCGCTGCGCAAGCGCTGCCGTCCGCGCAGCGGCAAGCTGATGCTGTAGGCATCGAGGGAGCGGATGTCGATGCTCACTGCCGTGCCGTAGGCGATACGCCCCAGCACCGTGCCCAGGGCCGGCAGACGCGTGCCCAGGTGGCTGAAGCTCAGTTGCTCGGGATGCCGCGAGCGCAACTGGTGAGGCCCGCAGATATCACTCATCCACTGCTGCGCCTGGGTCAGTTCGGCGCAGTGGTTGTGCAGGGTAGCGGCGGCACGGTGCATGGGCGTCTCCTGGCGATGGCGGGCATGGACGATTCTCCGCGCGCGAGCGCCCTCGCCACTATCCGTTTTCTGCAGCTATTTGCCCCTCCTCCATCCGCCCGCTGCAAGGGCGCAAGAAATGGCTGGTCAATGCCCACAAAGCGGCTAGAGCGAGCCCGCCGCCAGCGCTTCAATCCGGCACAGAAAGCCAACAACGAGGACACGCCCGATGAGCGCCCGCAACCTGAGCCAATGGCAAGACTACGTCCGGGGTTGCCTGGACTTCCGCCCCGTCGAAGGGGTCTATCGCGTCGCCCGCGATATCTTCACCGAGCCGGAACTGTTCGACCTGGAGATGGAGCTGATTTTCGAGAAGCAGTGGATCTACGCCTGCCATGAAAGCGAAATCAGCCAGCCCAACGACTTCCTCACGATGCGCGCCGGGCGCCAGCCGATGATCATCACCCGCGACGGCAATGGCCAACTGCACGCCCTGATCAACGCCTGCCAGCACCGCGGCGCGACCCTGACCCGCCAGGGCTCCGGCAACCAGTCGACCTTCACCTGCCCCTTCCATGCCTGGTGCTACAAAAGCGACGGTCGCCTGGTCAAGGTCAAGGCGCCGGGGGAATACCCCGAAGGCTTCGACAAGGCCACCCGCGGCCTGCGCAAGGCGCGGATCCAGAGCTACAAGGGCTTCGTCTTCATCAGCCTGGACACTCACGCCAGCGACTCGCTGGAAGACTTCCTCGGCGATGCGCGGATCTTCTTCGACATGATGGTCGCCCAGTCCCCCACCGGCGAACTCGAAGTGCTGCCAGGCAAGTCCACCTACACCTACGACGGCAACTGGAAGCTGCAGAACGAGAACGGGCTGGACGGGTATCACGTCAGCACCGTGCACTACAACTACGTGTCCACGGTGCAGCACCGCCAGCAGGTCAATGCCGCCAAAGGCCAGGGCGACAGCACCCTGGACTACAGCAAGCTGGGCGCCGGCGACGCCGAGACCGACGATGGCTGGTTCAGCTTCCACAACGGCCACAGCGTGCTGTTCAGCGACATGCCCAACCCGGCCGTGCGCCCCGGCTACGCCAGCGTGATGCCACGGCTGGTCAGCGAATACGGGCAGGTCCGCGCCGAATGGATGATGCACCGCCTGCGCAACCTGAACATCTACCCGAGCCTGTTCTTCATGGACCAGATCAGCTCGCAACTGCGCATCGTGCGCCCGGTGGCCTGGAACAAGACCGAAGTCACCAGCCAGTGCATCGGGGTCAAGGGCGAATCAGCCGCCGACCGACGCAATCGCATTCGCCAGTTCGAGGACTTCTTCAACGTCTCGGGCATGGGCACGCCGGACGACCTGGTGGAGTTCCGCGAACAGCAGCGCGGCTTCCAGGCGCGCCTGGAGCGCTGGAGCGATATCTCCCGCGGCCATCACCGCTGGACCGAGGGCGCCACGCCCAACAGCGAAGCACTGGGTATCCAGCCGCTGCTGACCGGCCGCGAGTTCACCCACGAAGGCCTCTATGTCAACCAGCACGGCACCTGGCAGCGCCTGCTGCTCGAAGGCCTGGCCCGCCGCGCCCTGCAACCGAAGGAGATCCCGGCATGAACCTTTCCCTGCACTACGCCATCGAGCAGTTCCTGCTGCGCAAGGCCGAGCTGTGCGATGCCCAGGACTGGGACGCCTACGTGGAACTGTTCGATCCCGACAGCCTGTTCCACCTGCCGCAGTGGGAGAGCGAGCACCGCTATGTCGAAGACCCCGACCAGGGCCTCTCGTACATCTACTACCAGGATCGCTCCGGCCTGGAAGACCGGGTGTTCCGCCTGCGCACCGGCAAGTCGGCGGCGTCCACCCCACACCCGCGCACCCTGCACCAGATCAGCAACCTGCGGGTGCGCGAGCTGGACGACGGGCAGTTCGAGGCCCGCGTCGCCTGGCACACCCTGTACGCCCGCCAGGGGCGCCAGGGCAGCTTCTTCGGCCACTGCACCTACCTGCTGCGCCAGGACGGCGAGGGTTTCCGCATCCGCCGCAAGCACGTGCTGCTGCTCAACGACACCATCGACTCCGTGCTCGATTTCTATCACCTCTGAGGGTTGCCGCCATGTCCCATAACGTTGCCCTCAGCTTTGCCGACGGCAAGACCTTCTTTATCGCGGTCAAGCCCGGTGAGCTGCTGCTGGATGCCGCCCTGCGCCAGGGCATCAGCCTGCCGCTGGACTGCCGCGAGGGCGTCTGCGGCACCTGCCAGGGCCGCTGTGAGTCCGGACGCTACGAGCAGGAATACGTCGACGACGAAGCCCTCAGCGCCCGCGATCTGGCCGAACGGAAGATGCTCGCCTGCCAGACCCGCGTACAGTCCGACGCCACCTTCTACTTCGACCACGATTCCAGCCACTGCCATGCCGGCGAGCCGCTGCGCCTGCAGAGCAAGGTGCTGCGGGTCGAGCAGGTCTCGGCCAGTACCGCGATCCTCCACCTGGATGCCGGCGCCCAGGCCGACACCCTGCAATTCCTTCCCGGCCAGTACGCCCGCCTGCGCGTGCCGGGTACCGACCAGTGGCGCGCCTACTCCTTCGCCAACCGGCCAAACCCCGGCAACCAGCTGCAGTTCCTGATCCGCCTGCTGCCGGACGGCGTGATGAGCAACTTCCTGCGCGAACACTGCGCCCCTGGCATGGACATGCAGCTGGAGGCCCCGCTGGGCAGCTTCTACCTGCGCCAGGTCGAGCGGCCGCTGGTGATGGTGGCGGGCGGCACCGGCCTGTCGGCCTTCCTCGGCATGCTCGACGAAATCGCCGAGCGCGGTGACTGCGGCTACCCGATCCAGCTGTTCTACGGGGTCAACCAGGAAGCCGACCTGTGCGAGACCGCACGCCTGGAGGGCCTGCGCCAGCGCATTCCCGGTTTCGAGTTCACCCCGGTGGTGAGCCAGCCGGGGGAGGACTGGCAAGGCCGCCGCGGTTATATCCACGAGCACTTCGATGCCACGCGCCTGGCCGCCACGCCGTTCGACATGTACCTGTGCGGCCCGCCGCCGATGGTCGAGGCGGTGAAAGGCTGGGTGGCCGAGCAGGCCCCGGCGGGGGTGCAGGTCTATGCGGAGAAATTCCTGCAAAGCGCAACGACCCGAGCTTGACCGAACAATCACAACAAGAGAGGCAAACATCATGACCGTAGCCATTTCCCAGACCGCCGACGTGCAAGCCTTCTTCGAAGAAGCCGCCGGCTACCGCAACGATAACGGCAACCCGCGGATGAAGCGCATTGTCCTGCGGGTGTTGCAGGACGCCGCGCGGCTGATCGAGGACCTGCAGATCAGCGACGACGAATTCTGGACTGCCGTGGATTACCTCAACCGCCTCGGCGGCAAGAACGAGGCCGGGCTGCTGGTGGCCGGACTGGGCCTGGAACACTTCCTCGACCTGCTCGCCGATGCCCGGGATGCCCAGGCGGGCAAGGTCGGTGGCACGCCGCGGACCATCGAAGGGCCGCTGTATGTCGCCGGGGCCCCGCTTGCCCAGGGCGAGGTGCGCATGGACGACGGCAGCGAGGACGGCCAGGCCACGGTGATGTTCCTCGACGGCCGGGTGCTGGACCTGGACGGCGCGCCGATCGCCGGCGCCATCGTCGACCTGTGGCATGCCAACACCAAGGGCAACTACTCGTACTTCGACCAGAGCCAGTCGGACTACAACCTGCGCCGGCGCATCGTCACCGATGCCGAAGGCCGCTACCGTGCCCGCAGCATCGTGCCCAGCGGCTACGGCTGCAACCCGCAGGGACCGACCCAGGAATGCCTGGACCAGCTTGGCCGCCACGGCCAGCGGCCGGCGCATGTGCACTTCTTCATCTCGGCGCCGGGTTACCGGCACCTGACGACCCAGATCAACCTGTCCGGCGACCAGTACCTGTGGGATGACTTCGCCTATGCCACCCGGGACGGGCTGGTGGGGGACGTGACCTTCAGCGAGGACGGGCGCCAGGCGCACATGACCTTCGACTTCGCCCTGCAGGGTGCGGCCAGTGCCGATGACCAGGAACGCAGCCAGCGGCCTCGGGCGTTGCAAGGGCAAGGGGCCTGAGCTCTTCCGGGCCCTTGATGACCTCATCGCTGCATGGGTGAGCAGAGGTTGAAAGAGCGACGCATACCCTGTGGGAGCGGGTTTACCCGCGATTGCGATAGTGAATTCACCGACGCAATCGCGGGTGAACCCGCTCCCACAAGTTCCCAATGAATCAATGAGTTAGGCGGTGCTCCATGAGAGCGGGTCTACCCGATCCTACAGGGTCCTCGCTTCACACCTTCAACGATCGAAATACCGCGCCAGACTCAAAAGCCCCTCCGACTGCCGCATCAACTCCCCGCTCACCCCCTCCGCCACCCTCGCCTGCCCGGCACTGCGGCCGATGGCATCGACATTCCCCTGCAACTGTTCATCCAGCAACTGCACCACCTGTTCCTGCTCATGCATGGCCACGGCGATCTGCTGGCCAAGGCTGTCCACCCCTTGCAGCCGCTCGGCCACCGCCGCCAGCGCCGCGTCGACACCGTGCACCTGCACCGCACTGGCCTGTGCCAGTTGCTCGCAACGCTGCGCGACTTCGCGGTTGCGCCCGTTGGCCTGCTGCAGACGCTCCAGCAAGGGTTGAATCCGCGCCGTGGCGTCCTGGGTGCGGGACGCCAGCTGACGCACCTCGTCGGCCACCACGCTGAAACCCCGCCCGGCCTCGCCGGCCCGGGCCGCTTCGATGGCGGCATTGAGCGCCAGGAGGTTGGTCTGGCTGGCAATGGCATCGATCAGGCTGGTGAAGCCGGCGATGGCCTCGACCTCCTCGGCCACTTCCCGGGCGGCGCGGGCGCTGGAGCCAATCGCCTGCTCCAGCGAACCCAGTGCCTCCCGGGCCTGCCGCGCATGCTGCTGCCCGCCACCGGCCAGGCTGCTGGCCTCACCGGTGGACTGGCTGGCCACCTGGACATTGCGCGTCACCTCCTGGATGGTCGCGGCCAGTTCGTGCAGGGCCGTGGCCACCTGCTGGTTGGCCTCGCGCTGGCGATCGAGCTGCAACGCTTCCTCGCGGATCATCCCGGCCATGTCCCGGGCCTGCCCACCCAACCCTGCTCCTGCGCTGCCGATGCGTAGCAGTGCAGCCTGCAGGCGCCGTTCCTCGCTGCGCAGGCTCCAGGCCACACGGGCAAGGGCCGTCTCGCCGCCCAGGAAACCGGCCAGCCAGGGGTCGCCGCAGACCTTGCCGTGTTGGTCCAGCAACCCGGCGATGCGCCGGCGCAGCAGCACCTGCGGCAGCAGGCCGGAAAGCCCCGCGCGCAACCCGCGCCACCAGGACGCCCCGCCGGGCGCACCGTGGCGGGCGATACGCCGGTATCCGCCGCGCACCTGCTCGATGCGCGCCGGCTCCAGGGCGATGAACACCGCGCCGTAGCCGCTGATCCCCGCGGCCCCGTGCACCGGCTTGATGTAAAGCTCCAGCCACAGCTCGCCGCCATCGCCACGCCGGTGGCACAGCGGCCCCAGCCATGGCCGGTCGCTGGCCAGGGTTTGCTGCAGGTGCTCGACCAGGCGGCGTGGCACCCGGGGATGCAGCAGGTCGTCGAGCGGCAACTGATGCAGGGCCGCGGCATCGAGCCCGTGGGCCTGGCAAAAGTCGTCGGTGAAGAACACCAGCCGCCCCTGCAGGTCGGTGCGGCAGATCAGTGCTTCGAAATCCATGGCAAATCCTCAAAAAAAAGCCTGCCGCTAACGGCAGGCCAAACGCTGATGCAGGCTGACGATCAAGGCCCGATCAGAAGTGGTGGATGTAACGCACCTGCAGCCGCGAGCCGTCCGGACGGTTTTCCACGTCCTGCTCGAAATAGGCGTTGAACACCAGGTGGTCATCCTTGGAGAAGCTGTACATCGCCCCGGGCCCGATGGCCCAGACTTTCTCCCGGCGCCCGGACACTTCGTGGCCGTCCACGCGGGTATCGCTGATCTGCTTGAGCCAGTAGCCGTTGATGCCCAGGCGCAGTTGCGGGGTGACCGCGTATTCGCTGGCGAAGTTGGCGTGCAGGGCCTGGCCGGCCTGGATGTCGCCAGCATCGCCAAAGCCGTAGCCAGGGTCGTGGTTCTTGAAGTTGTACAGGTAGTGGGCGCGCACCGAGGCGGTCCAGTCCGGGGTGAACCAGTAGGTCGCCGCCCAGTAGGGGTTGAACGATACGGCGTTGTTGCCGGGGTTGATGTCCTTCTTGTCGCTGTACTCGCCGGTGGGCAGGTTGACCTGCAACTCGATCCGGTGCACGAAGCGCGGGCCGTCCTTGCCCATGATCGGGTCGAACTGGATGAACGGGCCGATCAACCAGTCGCCGACCCCGCCCTGGTCCTTCAGGGCGGCGTTGTCCAGGCCATCGTCGACCTTCATCCTGGTGACGATGGGCAGCACGGTGTTCAGGCCGAGGCTGGCGTTGCCCAGCCGCAGGTCCGAGAGGTAGCTGACCTGGGTCACCGCGACCTGGTAGTCCAGGCGGGTCTTCGGCAGACCGAGCTTGTCGCCGTTGGCGTCCACCAGGCGGTTGGCGCTGTAGTTCTGGAAGTACTGCTGCAGGTACCAGCCCGGTCCCGCCGGCAAGCCACCGTCGAGGAAGCTGGTGAGCCCGAGGTTGACCACCGGCAGGTCGTAGGCCTGGGCGCTGCCGGTGGCGAGCGCAAGCGCGCAGGCCAGATAACACGGATTTTTCATGCAAGGCTCCTCATTGCTGTTGTTATGGGAGGCAGGAGGTTCAACGCCCGAGTTCGGGGTGCGCGATGGCGACCCGGTATTGCCCGGCGTGGAAGACCAGCGGTTCTCCGCCGCTGTGTCGGTAGTGCTCGATTTCACCGAGGAAGATCAGGTGGTCGCCGCCCTCGTACTGGGTCAGGTTGCGGCACACCAGGGTGGCGATGGCGCCGTCCAGCAACGGCACGCCAGCCGTCGCCTCGACATGCTCGACGCCGGCGAACTTGTCTGCCGAAGGCCGTGCGAAGTGCCCGGACAGGCCGTGCTGGTCGCTGCCCAGCACGTTGATGGCGAAGTGGCTGGCTGCAAGGAAGTCACTCACGCTCGGCGCCGTGCGCGCCAGGCTCCAGAGCACCAGCGGCGGGTCCAGGGACACCGAGGAAAACGAGTTGGCGGTCATGCCGACCTTGCGCCCGTCGGCGCCGCGGGTGGTGATCACCGTGACCCCGGTCGCGAACTGCCCGAGCAGGTTGCGCAAGGCGCGGGGCTCGCTGCCATCGGCAGCGACCAGGTCGAGGGGCAAATGCAGCGCGTTCATGGTCATCACTCCTCAGGCCGCAACAGGCGAAAGCTTGGCAACGAAGGCCTGGCAGGCCTGGGCATCGAACCACCAGGGAGCGAAGCGCCGCGGGTCGTCGAAGTTGTTGGCGATGACCGAGGCCAGGGCCTGGGACTGCCCGGCGGCGCCGAGCAGTTGCAGCAGGTGCTCGGGGGGCGGCAGCAGCATGCTGTTGGTCCAGCCCACCACGTGCTGCGCGTAGTCCCAGTAACGCTCGAAGGTCTGCTCCATCCAGCGCTCGGTGAAGGGTTGCTCGCCCTGGGCGAGGATGGCATCGAGATAGACCTTGCTGCACTTGGCGGCGTTGTTGGAGCCCTGGCCGGTGATCGGGTCGTTGACCACCAGGGCGTCGGCCATGCCGAACACCGGCAGGCCGGAAGGCAGCTCCAGCACGGGCTTGCGCACCATCGGCGTGAAGCGCCCGGCCAGCACGCCGCCGGCATCGGTGAGTTCGACATTGCGGCAGCGCTCGGCTTCCCACGGCACATAGCGGCGGACGATTTCCAGGCTGCGTTGCAGGTGCTGCTCGGGGCTCTGCACGTCCTGCCAGCAGTCCATCGGGCCGCCGGGCACGCCTTCGAACACCATGATTTCGCAAGGCCCGCTCAGGGTCAGGGCGGGGAACACGAAGTACTCGCCGACACCCGGGATCAGGTTGAAGGCCACCCGCGAATAGGGCGACATCGGCGTCATGCCCTTCACGTAGGTGAGGGCCAGGGCGCGCTGCGGCGCGTCGAAACGGCTGCGTTCGGGGTCACGGGGGAAGCGGTTGACGATCTCGCCCTTGCCTGCAGCCAGCAGCACCAGGTCGTGGCTGGCTGCCAGGCGTTCCAGTTCCGGGATACCGACGTCCTCGATCTTCAGCTCCCCGCCACGACGGACGAACTCGTCCATCCACGCCGGCATTTTCAGGCGCTGGTCCACGGCCTGGGCGTAGCGTTCCAGGCGCGCGCTCCAGTCGATGAGCTTGCGCCCGGGCTGCTGCGGGTCCGGCACGCTCAGGCCGATGCCCTCGACCGCCGGGCATTGCTCTTCCCAGAAGTTCAGGCCCAGCTCCCGTTCGGTCTGCAAGGCGGTGTTGAACATGCACTGGCTGGACATGACCTTGCCGGCGCGGATCTGCTCGGCGCTGCGGTTGGTGCTGATGCTGACCTGGTAGCCGTGGGCGAGCAGGCCCAGGCCCAGCTGGAGTCCGGCCTGGCCGGCCCCGACGATGGCGATGCGACGCATTGGAGTGTCTCCTGTTGTTCGAATGTCTTGAGAGAAAGAGGATCTATTCAGCCAGCCGGGGAATGGCCGGCAGGTTGCGCTCCGGGCCCATCACCGAGTAGCCACCGTCCACCGCGTAGTCCGCGCCGGTGACGAAGCTGGCCGCTGGCGAGCAGAGGAAGGCCACCACCTGGGCCACCTCGGTCGGGTCACCCAGACGCCCGAGCAGGTGATAGTCGGCGGCCACCCGGTCGGCCTTGGCGCGGTCGCCGCCACTGACCTCGGCGATGACCCGCGACCAGGTCCAGCCCGGCGATACCGAATTGACCCGGATGCCGTCGGCGGCCAGATCCATGGCCATGCAGCGGGTGAGCTGGGCCATGGCGGCCTTGGACACCGGATAGAGCCAGCGCCCGGTCTGCGCACAGCCCGCGGAAATCGAGGTGAAGTTGACCACCGCCCCGCCGCTGGCCTTGAGGTCCTGGTGCACCGCACGTACCAGCTGCACCGCCGATACCAGGTTGATATCGAGGGCGCGCAGCCATTCGCTGCGGTCGGATGCGATGCCCTGGTCGAGGTAGCTGCACGCCAGGTTGATCACCAGGTCGATGCGCCCCCAGCGCTGGCGCACCTGGCCCAGCGCATCACCGACGGCGGCATCGTCCGTCAGGTCCACGGCCACGAACAGACCGGCATCGGCAAAGCCCGCCGCTACCTCGGCCCCCCTGGGATCGATATCCAGAAGCGCCACCCGGGCCCCGGCAGCGACCAGCGCTGCGGCCACCGCCGCGCCGATAAGGGTTGCGCCGCCACTGATCAGTGCCACTTTGTCCTGCAGGTTCATGGACATGGCTCAGCCCTCGATCGGCAGGTCGGCGCTGGCGCCCCAGCCGGGCATCAGCGTGTTGGAGGGCAGGCTCTCGTCGAGCAGCTTGTGCGCCGTCACCGCCCCGGCCACCGGCAGGCCGGCAGGGTCGAGCAGGCCGATCTGCACCAGCACGCTGGCCTGGTCCCAGTAGATATGCTCGTGGTAGAGCTTCGGCCCGCGGAACTTGACCACCCCGAGCATGGGGATCTCGACGAAACGCCCGGTAGGCGCGACGCCCGGCAGCAGCCAGTCGATCTCGCGGTCGTGGGTGAAGCTCATGATGAACTCGTCGACGATCTGCGACGCGCCGACGGTGCGCGAGATCGGGGTCAGGCTCATGTCCTTCGGATTGCCATGGACGAAGTGATAGCGATAGAAGCGCGCCAGCTCGCGGTAGCCGACGCCGCCGGTCATGGTCGGGATATGGTTGACATAGGGCTGCGGCACCATGGTCGCCATGGTGGCCGGCACGTCACGGGTATCGAACTCGTGGCGAATATGCTCTTCCCAAAGTGCCGACAGGTTGTAGTCCGGGCCGATGGTGCGACGCAGCGCGGCGATGCTGCGCTCGTGGGCGAGCAGTGCCGAAGGCTTGTGGTAGTGATGGCCGGCAGGACGGGCGAAGGCGTGGTCGACGTTGGGGTAGACGTAGGCCTCGGTGCCCGGCTTCTGCTCCAGGGCGGCGATGATCGCCTCGCGGGCGTCGGCCTGGCAGAACTGATCCAGTTCGGCGAAGTGCAGGACCAGGCGGCCGGACAGTCCCTCCAGCTCGTGCAGCACCTGTTCGATGCCCACCCCGTAGTAACCGACGGCGCAGGCCACTTCCGGCAGGCGGCAGGCCGCGAGGTAGGCGAGCTTGCCACCCAGGCAATAGCCGACCACCCCCAGGCCGTCCGCGCTGCAGGCCTCCAGCCCGCGCAAGTGACGCAAGCTGGCGGCGATGTCGCGGATGCCGTGGGCTTCGTCAAAGGCCTGGTACAGCGCGAAGGCGCGCTGGAAGTCGGCTTCGTCGTAGCCCAGGTCAACCCCGGCCTCCTGGCGCCAGTACAGGTCCGGCACCAGCACCGTGTAGCCTTCCTCGGCGAGCGCGTCGGCCACTTCGCGCATGGCCGCATTGACGCCGAAGATCTCCTGGCAGAGCACCACGCCCGGGCCACGGCCATCGATGGACGTGGCCAGGTAGGCCTGGAACTGTTCGCCGGACTCCGCGCGGACGTAGACGTAATGCCCTTTCATGTCGATCTCTCCAGTCGTTGACGTTGGAGACATCTTCAGGCGGTTGCCGGAACGGGGCTGTCCGTTGGGTGCGTGAAAAGTCCGCTGGCTGCGGAAAGTTTGCGCGGCTCGTTCAGTAGGTGTCGAACATGTCCTGTATAGCGGCCTGATCCTGCGTGACGGTCAGGGCCAGCATCAGCAGGATGCGCGCCTTCTGCGGGTTCAGGTCGTCACCGAGCAGGCCTGGATAGGCCTCGTCGGCCGGCACGTAGCCGCTGCCCGTCCTGGAAGAACGGACGACCACGACCCCCTGCTCGATCGCCTTGCGCACCGCCGGCAGGACGAAGTTGGACTCGCTGCCCGCACCGACGCCCGCGATGACGATGCCCTTGGCCTGGTGGGCCACGGCGGCGTCGTACATATAGCCGTTGTCGTTCTGGTAGCCGTAGACGATGTCGACCTTGGGCAGGCTGTCGAGCTTCGAGATATCGAATGGCGTCTGGGTGGTGTGGCGCTTACCGACCGTCGACTCGAAGACCGGTCGCTGGTTGACCAGGCTGCCGAGGTAGCCGCCGCTGCTGGACTTGAAGGTATCCAGTGCGTTGGCGTTGGTCTTGGTGATGGTCCGCGCCGCACCGATACGGTCATTCAGGACCACCAGCACGCCGCGCCCCCTGGCTTCGGGAGACGCCGCCACGGTCACGGCCTGCAGGAGGTTGCTCGGACCATCGGCACCGATGGCGGTGGCGGGTCGCATGGCGCCAGTGACCACGACGGGCTTGTCGCTCTTGACCACCAGGTTGAGGAAGTACGCGGTTTCTTCGAGGGTGTCGGTGCCGTGGGTGACGACCACGCCCGAGACATCATCCTGCCTGAGCACCTCGTTGATGCGCTTGGCCAGCTTGAGCAGGACCTGGTTGTCCATGTTGTCGCTGCCCACGTTGGCGACCTGCTCGGCCTGGACCCTGGCGACCTTGTCCAGGGCCGGAACCGAGGCGATCAGCGCACTGGCGGTGAGCACGCCGGGCTTGTAGCCGGTGGTCTGGGTGTCCTGCGCGGCGGTCCCGGCGATGGTGCCGCCGGTGGCCAGCACGGCCACGGTGGGCCTGGCGGTTTCCTGCCCGGCCTGTGCCAGACCGGTAGTGATGGAGGACAGCGCGATCAAGGCCACTGCAATTCCCGCGTTGAATACTTTCATTATTCACCTGCTTTATCTGATTACAACGAACGAGGAAGAACCACTGCCGCCGGCAATTCGAAGCGCGGTGAAAAATGGTTTGACGGAAGAGAGTTTAAGTATTCGATAATTTATCGATCGATGTGCACAACTTGTAATTGCCAGACCGACTTCGAACTAACGGCTTATCATCGAGTGTACGAGCTCCAAACAAGAAACTCAGCACAGGCAACTCAAGTATCAGACTCGCTGATAGTGTTTGCCAGGAATCCTGATAGGCACAGCAACGATGCCACGACATAAAAATCCGATGTTTGCTTACAAACATCGGACCTTATGCCCATATCGACGCTGTAGGGCTATGCCTGAAACACGTCAGGCATGCACCTGGTAGGGGACTTTCGGCTCATTGGACAGGAAACCCGAGTGGCCGTTGTTTGCAAGCAATGACTCGATGGTCTTGTCACTGACATTGAAGTGCACTGCCGCATCCTCACGAGAAGACTCCGAGAAATTGCCTCCCAGGAAATCGACCAGCGCGTCGATCGGGCATAGAAACTCGGCGGCAAAGGAACGTTGGCGCTTCTGGGTCGCGGTTGCAATATCGGATGAAACCAACCAACCCTTGTCCGCTTCGGAGTGGTCCATCACTTCCCCGATCAGGCGAGCCAGTTCAAAGCGCCTGGCATCGGGGTGTTTCTTGCGAGGAAGATAATTAAGAAATCCTCCATCAAGGGGCTCGGCGATGGCGGCTTTGCTTCCTTCATAGGGACTCCAATTCTCCATCTTCGCTCTGGCTACACCCAGGAGATCATAAAGGTCAGTGTTTCTGATGGGCTCGTGTTTTTTCCCCAGGAGCGCGCGAAGCGCTTTCGCTGAATTCGCGCCTCGTTGCCAGGGTTTCTGGCTGTGGGGAACAGGTGCAAAACGCTCAGCGCTGATTTCAGGTTTCCCCCGAATTCCACATTGTGTCGTATAGGCAGAAATCTCGCTGATCCTGGACTTGTACACGGGAGCCAATTCAGCCATGGCAGTAACGCCGATTCTGGTCTGAAGCGCCAATGCTTCATCGATGATGTGCTGAGGACATTCATCGGGATCGTAGCCAAGTTTCGCCTCGAGGATTCGATAACGCAGCGCCTCGGGATCTTCCTGATCCTCGCGAATCAGCGCCCACCATTCAGCAAGTTCAGTAGGCTGATGACCTAGAGCATTCAATCTACTGATGACTTTATCGATAAAGGTCTCGACCTTGCGGGAAAAGGCTGCAAGTGGCACTGCGTGAGGAGTCTCCAGTCCATAGAGATACTGAACGGATTGACCCACCACGTTTTTTTGTTCGGCCCAGACATTTACCGACTCCCCATCTGCCGCAAATATGATTCGGGGCCATACAAAACCATGATTAGCGGCGCCAAGTTCATGGGCCATGCGCCAATCCTGCGGGGGGCCGTAGCCAAACGGTGGGAGTGGTTCATGGTTCAACCGCCACCACGACGAGGCGAACCACAAGGCCAATGGATACGCAGACACCAGTACCGAATCACGTACGGTACTTGACCAGATATCTTCGTTACGCGTTAGACAGGTGTCATTGACATTGATGGACAACTGTCCTGACGTGTCTCGAAAAATCTCCGGGCCACTTCCAGATGCCAACCAGTCAATTGAAAAATCTATCTCAGCCATGGTTCTTCCACCGAGCAATTACGTCAGAGGCCAGAGGATCACTGTCAGGCATCGGGTAGCCATGATATTTCCCTGTTTCCGGGTTCTCCAACTGTGCTTCCATTGGAACTCCATTATCGGTAACAGACCAGATATTCTTCGGCCAGCCGTTGTTCTCCCGATCGCTCACAAGCCCTCTATCCAACCCTGCCTGCAACAGTTTCAACGCCTCTGCACGGGTAAAAATCTGCGCCACATCACACAAGGACTTTCCCTGGCGTGGATCTGCTGGCGGCTCCAGGCCGAAATCTCCCGGATTCATCTTGTGCTCCGGGTTGCCGCCATACGAGATGCTCGCCTTCAACTCATCCAGGCGCTGCACTGCCCAATATCCCGGGCCGGCAATCCTTCGCTTGAGGTTGAATTTTTCGTATCGCCTTTTCATCCGCGTCCCTGCACATGGGCTCAAAATCAACGCGGCAGTATAAAACACTATAGCCAGCTTGGTCAGCCGACCACCATGAACCCGCTGTAAGCCTTGACGAATGCCGCGTACCTTTCAAAACCGTTCCGCCAGATCCGTGGTCATCAGCACCTGCTGGAACCGCTCCAGAAAGATCGACTCCGCACGCGTCATCTTCTGCTCGCGGTTCCACAACAGGTAGACGCTCACGTCGATCACCCCTTCCCACGGCGGCAGACGCCAGAGTTCACCGGCCTGCACATCGGCGGCAACGATATGCTCCGGCAGGCAGCCGATGCCATAGCCGGCCCCGACCAGACGGAGGATTTCGTCGAGGCTCGGCGATGACGCCACGATGCGTCCGGTGAATCCCTGCTGGTCCCGGAACACCGTGAGCGGCGACAGGTTGCCGCCGATCTGGTCGCTGGTGAAGCTGACAAAGTTCTCGCTCTGCAGGTCGGCCAGGGTCAGGTTCTTGCGACCGAACAGGCGGTGGCGCTTGCCGCAGAAGAAGGCGTAGCGCTGCTCCAGCAACACCCGCTGTTCCAGCCTGGGCTGCGGGGTGCGGCAGAGGCTGAGGCCGAACGAGGCGGTCTTCTGCAGCAAGGCGCTGATCACGTCGGAACTGCGCAGCACGTCGATCTCCAGTTCCACCTGCGGGTACTCGTTGTGGAACTGGGCGAGGAAATCATCATAGAAGCGCGACTGGATGCGGCTGATGCTGAGCAAGCGGATCCTGCCCGTCACCGTCTCCGCCGGCGTATCCAGCGCCGGCCCCAGCCGCGAGACGGTGCCGTAGAGCTCGGCGGCGATCTGCATCACTTCCTCGCCGGTCTTGGACAGGGTGATGCGCGGCCCGCGCCGCACCACCAGGGCAGTGTCCAGTTGCTCCTCCAGGCGCCTGAGGGCCTGGCTGATCGCCGGCTGGCTCAGGTGCAGACGCGCTGCGGCACGGCTGATGCTGCCCTCCTGTCCGATCACCAGGAAGGTGCGCAGCAGGTTCCAGTCGAGACGGTCATTGAGAAAGCGCTTGGCTTCGGGGTTTCGGAAGGGGGTCGCCGGAGGAGTCGTCATTATTGCCCAGGCTTATACTTGAGTATTGAGATTAGAAGCTTTTCCTAGCATAGGGCTTGGCGCACCATTCAACAACGCACCGCCAGAGTGCGATCGTCATGCACTGCATGCCCCCTCCTCCTGCCTATAAAAATGACTCCCAGGAGCCTCGGATGACCAGCAACAACTCAACCCCGCGTCGTGCCGCGGCGGCAGCCTTCATCGGCACCACCATCGAATTCTACGACTTCTACATCTACGCCTTCGCTGCAGCGCTGGTCCTTGGCCAGCTGTTCTTCCCCAGCGAAAACCCGATGCTCAGCACCATGGCCGCGTTCGGCAGCTTTGCCGTCGGCTTTATCGCCCGACCCTTCGCCGGCATGGTGTTCGGCCACCTGGGCGACCGCCTCGGGCGCAAGAAGATGCTGCTGGTGACCATCGTCCTGATGGGCGTGGCCACCACCTGCATCGGGCTGCTGCCCACCTACGCCCAGGCCGGTATCTGGGCTCCCATCGGCCTGGTTTTCCTGCGCCTGCTGCAAGGCATCTCGGTAGGTGGCGAATGGGGCGGCGCGGTGCTGATGGCCAGCGAACACGCACCCAAGGGGCGCAAGGTGTTCTTCGCCTCGTTCGCCCAGTGGGGCAGCCCGGCCGGCCTGCTGCTGGCGCTGATCGCCTTCCGCCTGATCACCGACATGGACCAGCAAGACCTGATGAGCTGGGGCTGGCGCCTGCCGTTCCTGATGAGCGGCGTGCTGATGATCGTCGGCCTGGTCATCCGCTTCGGTGTTCCCGAATCGCCGGAGTTCGCCGAGGTCAAGGTCAGCGACCAGACTTCGGACAACCCGGTCCTGGAAGTGCTGCGCAAAGGCTGGCGGAACATCCTCTTCGCCGCACTGGCGGTGACCATCGGTTCGGGCGGGTTCTTCTTCACCAACACCTTCATGATCACCTACGTCACCCAGTACCAGGGCATCGCCAAGTCCACCATCCTCGATTGCCTGTTCGTGGTGACCATCCTGCAATTCCTCTCCCAACCCTGTTCGGCGATGCTCGCCGAACGGCTCGGCGAAGGACGCTTCCTCAAGTGGGTGGCCTCGCTGTGCATCGTGGTGCCGTACCCGATGTTCCTGCTGGTGCAGACCGGCAACCTGTTCTACATGACGGCGGGCATCGCCCTGGCCGTGATCCTGCTGGCTGCCCTCTACGCGGTGATCGCCGGCTACATGGCCGAAGCCTTCCCGGCCCGGGTGCGCTACTCGGGCATCTCCATCGCCTATCAACTGGGTAGCGGCCTGACCGGCGGCCTGACGCCGATGCTGGGTACCTTCCTCGCCGGCCACTTCGCCGGGCAATGGCTGCCGCTGGCGCTGTTCTTCAGCGTGCTGGCCCTGATGTCGCTGACCGGCGTGCTGGGCCTGGCGCAGTTGCGCCGCGCCAATACCGCACCGGCATCCCTGTCCACCTCTCAAGGAGTCGCATGATGAGCAAGCCCCTCGACATGCCCGAAATCGAATGGCAAGCGCGCTGCGACCTGGCCGCGCTGTATCGCCTGGTCGCCTACTACCGCATGACCGACCTGATCGACACCCACATCACCTTGCGGGTACCCGGCCCCGATCGGAACTTCCTGATCAACCGCTATGGCGTGGCCTTCGAAAAGATGCGCGCCAGCGACCTGGTGCTGATCGACCTGGACGGCAATGTGGTCGACCGCCATTACAACGGCGGCCGGGTCAACGCCGCCGGCTTCGTCATCCACTCGGCCATCCACGACGCACGCCCCGACCTGCACTGCATCATCCACACCCACACGGCGGCGGGCATGGCGGTCGCGGCACAGCGCGACGGCCTGCTGCCGCTGACCCAGCACGCCCTGAAGTTCTACGGCAACCTGGCCTATCACACCTATGAAGGCATCGCCCTGTCGCTGGAGGAGCGCGAGCGCCTGGTGGCAGATCTGGGCTCGCACAAGGCGATGATCCTGCGCAACCATGGCCTGCTGGCGGCCGGCGGCAGCGTGGCGGCGGCCTTCCACGAGATCTACTTCCTGGAGCGCGCCTGCCAGGCGCAGATCCAGGCGATGGCCGCCGGCGCGGCGCTGAACATTCCCAGCGAAGAGGTCTGCCGGCACACTGCGGCGCAGTTCGCCCGCGACGGTATCGACGGCATCATCGACATGGCCTGGCAAGCCGCGCTCAGCCTGATCGAAGAACAGCGCACGGACTGGTGCAACTGACATGGCCAGCCTCGTACTGCTGTGCCAGAACCCCGCGCTGACCGACTGGCTGGCCAGGCTGTTCGCCGAGCATGCGCCGCATCTGCAGGTAGTGCGGCCCGAGGATGCCCGGGCCCGGGAGGCCGAAGTCGCCGTGTGCTGGTTCCCGCCGCAAGGCAGCCTGGCGCGCTTGCCGAACCTGCGCCTGGTGCACTCGATCGGCTCGGGCGTCGACCATCTGGCCAACGACAGCTCCCGTGATCCCGACGTGCCCGTGTGCCGCGTGGTCGACCCCGACCACACCCTCGGCATGAGCGAGTACGTGCACTGGGGCGTGCTGCACTTCCACCGCGGCTTCGACCAGGTGATAACCGGCAATGCCGTGCAGCGCTGGCAGCGCCCGGGGCAGCGCAAGGCGCAGGATTTCAGGGTCGGCGTGATGGGCCTCGGCGCCATCGGCGCGCCCGTGGCCGTGCGCCTGGCCGAGGCCGGCTACGACGTGCGTGGCTGGGCCCGGACCCCGCGCGAGCTGGCGGGCGTCTCGACCTTCGGCGGTGCGCAGGCGCTGGACGGTTTCCTCGACGGGCTCAACGTGCTGGTCAACCTGCTGCCGCTGACGGCCGCCACCCATGGCCTCCTCGGCCACGCGGTGTTCCAGCGCATGGCGCGGGGCAGCGCCCTGATCAACTGCGGCCGCGGCCAGCACCTCGACGCGGACCACCTGCGCCAGGCGCTGGCGGACGGACAGCTGCGCGGCGCCCTGCTCGACGTGTTCGAGCAGGAGCCGCTGCCCGCCGACTCACCGCTGTGGCACACCCCCGGGGTGTGGATCACGCCGCACATGGCCTCGGCGGCCTCGGACCGCTGCATCGCCCGGCAGGTGGCCGACAACGTCGCGCGCCTGGCCAACGGCCTGGCCCTGAACAATCTGGTCGATCCCGCACTGGGTTACTGACCGCATGCCTTTACCAAGAGGTCATCGATGAAAACGTTTTTCCATCCCGCACAACGCCTGCACCACCCCCGCTCCTACCTGTCGCGCGGGCAGATGCGCCAGCCGCAGGAAGTACCGGCGCGGATCGACCCGCTGCTGGCGGTGGTCGACCGGCTCGGTTATCCGCGCTTCGAGCCGGCCGACCACGGCGAGGCACCCCTCGCCGCCGTGCATGGCCAGGCCTATCTGGACTATCTGCGCAGCGCCTACCAGCAATGGCATGAAGTACCGGAAGACTGGGGCGACGAAGTGATGTCGAACATCTATATCCGCGAAGGCAACCCGCTGCGGGGCATTCTCGGCAAGACCGCCCGCTACCTGGCCGACGGCAGTTGCCCGATCGGCGAGCACACCTGGCAGGCGGCCTACTGGTCGGCGCAGAGCGCCGTGGCGGCGGCGCACGCGGTGCTCGAAGGCGACCAGGCCGCCTACGCCCTGTGCCGTCCGCCGGGGCACCATGCCCGCGCCGAGGCGGCAGGCGGGTTCTGCTTCCTGAACAACGCCGCGATCGCCGCCCAGGTGCTCAGGGGCAAGTACACCAGGGTGGCCGTGCTGGACACCGACATGCACCACGGCCAGGGCATCCAGGAGATCTTCTACGAGCGCGACGACGTGCTCTACGTGTCGATCCACGGCGACCCGACCAACTTCTACCCCGTGGTGGCCGGCTTCGACGATGAAACCGGCAGCGGCGCAGGCAAAGGTTTCAACCTCAACCTGCCGATGGCCCACGGCGCCAGCGAGGCGGATTTCTTCGCCTGCATGGACCAGGCCAGCGCCGCGCTGCGCGACTTCGCCCCGGACGTGCTGGTGCTGTCGCTGGGCTTCGACATCTACGAAAACGATCCGCAGTCCAAGGTCGCCGTCAGCCACGAAGGCTTCCGCCTGCTGGGGCAGCGGATCAAGGCCCTCGGCCTGCCCTGCGTGGTGGTCCAGGAAGGCGGCTACGACATCGCCACCCTGGACGAAAACGCCTCGCGCTTCTTCGACGGCCTGACGGCCTGATAGCGGGCAACACCTTCCCGGGCTGACACCACCGGCCCGGGCAACACCGACGATCAAGGGCGCAACTTGCGGCATCCGCAAGCCAGCGGTCAGGCACCCGGCTGCCCGCTCGAAAGACGCCTGGTCAATAACAATAAATCTTCACGCTGCCGTTCTTGAATCTGGCAATAAGGAAGTCTCTATGCGGCTCAACGCTTTCACCCTGGGAATGGCCGGCGCAAGTGCCTGTCTGTGTGCATCGATCGGCGTGGCGGCCGAATCGAACAATGGTTTCATCGAAGACAGCTCGACCACGGTCGGCTTCAGGAACTTCTACTGGAACGCCGACAACCGTAACGGCAGTTACCTCAACCCCGCCGGCGAACGACAAAGCTATCGCCAGGAATGGGCGCAAGGCGTCCTGGCGAAATTCAACTCCGGCTTTACCCAGGGCCTGGTCGGTTTCGGCCTCGACCTGCACTACATGGGCGCGGTGAAACTGGACGGTGGCAAAGGCCGGGTCGGTGATGGCATCGGCAACGGCGGCATCGTCTCGCGGGACAACCAGGGAGACCCGAAGAGCGAATACTCCAAGGCCGGCGGCGCGCTGAAGATGCGCGTAGGCAGCACCGAACTGGCCTATGGCGACCTGTTCCCGGATTCGCCGGTGCTCAAGTACGGCGATATCCGCCTGCTGCCGCAGACCCTGCGCGGCTGGAATGTCACCGACCGCAGCTTCGCCGGCCTCACCCTCAATGCCGGACGCTTCACCTCCAGCAGCGACCGCGCCGAAACCAATCATGGCGGCAAGCTGGGCACGGCCTACGGCGGTCGTCAGGCCGACAGCGATTTCGTCAGCTATTACGGCGGCATCTACAGTGGCATCGAGCATGTGAAGATCAAGCTGTTCGGTTCCGAGCTGGACAATATCTGGAACCAGCAATTCGCCTCGATCGAGTATCGGCTGCCGTTGAGCGTGGGGGGCGTGTTCAACACCGGCGCCAACTACTACCGGACCCGCGACACCGGCACCGCCCTGCTCGGCGACATCCGCAACGACGCCTGGAGCACCCGGGTGGGCTATGCGCTGGGGGGGCACAAGGTCGAGCTGGCCTATACCCGCATCGATGGCGACCAGCCTTTCGACTATGTCTGGAACAGCTTCGACATCGAGCTGGATGCCGCCTCCCAGGGCAGCGACTTCAACAGCCCCAACGAACGCGCCTGGAGCGCTCGCTACGACCTGGACGCGGCCGTGCTCGGCGTCCCGGGGCTGACCTTCACCGCACGCTACATCCGTGGCACCGATATCGACGGCCGCGACGCCGGCGGCGCGTACTCGCGGTTCCGCGCGGTGCACGACGGCTCGCAGTGGGAACGTGACCTGTGGGTGAAATACGTGGTGCAGTCGGGGCCGGCGAAGAACCTGTCGCTGCGCCTGCTGCACGCTTCGATGCGCACCGGCGGCGACTACGGCGCGATCGCCAACGACCTCGACCAGACGCGGATCATCCTGGATTACCCGCTGGACCTGAACTTCCTCAAGTAGCCCCAGCCTGCCGGGCGCGCGCTCATCGCGCCCGGTTTGCGCCGATCACCAGAACAGGATGTCGTAGGTGAGATACAGCCGGTAGTGGCCGCGCCCCTTCACAGGTGCAAGGAAATGAAATCCACGAAGCAGCGCAGCTTCGGCGCGATGAACCGGCTCGGCGGCCATAGCACGCTGAAGTGAAGGGTGCGGGTCACCTCTTCCGTCAACACCGCCTGCAATTCACCGGACTGCAGCGCCGCCTTCACCGCGAACTCGGGCAGGCAGGCAATGCCACGCCCGGCCAGGGCGGCATTCACCAGCATGTCGATGTTGTTGCAGACCATCGCCGCCCGCAGGTTCTGCGGGCCGTTGCCCGCCTGCTCCGGCAGCGGCCAGCGTTCGAGCTTGCCGGTTGAAGGCACCCGGTACAGCAGGCAGTCATGCTCAGCCAGGGCACTGGCGCTGGCCGGCAGGCCATGGGCCTGGAAGTAGCCCGGCGCCCCCACCAGGACAAAACGAAAGGCCCCCAGCCGCCGCGCCACCAAGCGCGAGTCGTCGAGGGCGCCGGTCCTGACCACCGCATCGAAGCCCTCTTCCACCACGTCCACCAGGCGGTCGGTGAAATCCAGCTCCAGGTGAATCTCCGGATAACGCCTGGCGAACCCGGACAACAGGCTGAAGAGAAACTGCCCGGCCAGCGGCAGGCTGACCCGCAGCTTGCCGCGCGGCTCGCTGCTGCTGCTCGACAGTTCCAGCTCCGCCGCTTGCAGCTCATCCAGCACCCGTTGGCAGCGTCCGAGAAACAGCGTGCCTTCCGCCGTCAGATTGATGCTGCGGGTCGTGCGGTGAAACAACCGCACGCCCAGGCGCTGCTCCAGCCGCGCGATGCTCTTGCCGATCGCCGACGACGACACGCCCAACTGCCGCCCCGCCGCCACGAAGCTGCGGGTTTCGGCCACCTGTACGAAAACCGAGATGCCACTGAGGTTGTCCACGCGCTGTCCCTGAGTTCTGAATTGCGGACTGATATGTCCGAAGTGTGCGGAATTCTAGCCTCTGTTTCCCTGGTCGTCTGTTCCCTAGCATGGCCCCGTCAACCACAGCAGGGAGTCGCACGCATGACCATCAAGGAATCCATCCAGCTATCCGGCGCCGTCGCCAGCGACCCGATCCGGGCGCGGATCGACGCTGTGCTGGACAGCGCCATCGAGGACCAGCGCCTGGTGGGCGCCGTGGTACTGGTGGCCCGTCGCGGTGAAATCATCTATCGCAAGGCCGCCGGCGTGGCCGACCGCGAGGCTGGCAAAGCGATGCGCAGTGATGCGCTGTTCCGCCTGTCCTCGGTAACCAAGCCAATCACCTCGACCGCCGCCCTGGCCCTGGTCGCCCAGGGCCGCATCGGCCTCGACGACCCCATCGCCCGCTGGCTGCCGGAATTCCAGCCGGCCCTGGCAGACGGCAGCCGTGTCGCCATCACCCTGCGCCAGTTGCTCAGCCATACCGCCGGCCTGGGCTACGGTTTCCTCGAAGCCCGGGGCGGCGGCGCCTATGCCCGGGCCGGCGTGTGCGACGGCCTGGAAAATGCGCCCCTGACCCTGGACGAGAACATCCGTCGCCTGGCCAGCGCGCCGTTGCTGTATCGCCCGGGCAGCGCCTGGGGCTACTCGATCGCCACTGACGTGCTGGGCGCCTTGATCGCCCGGGTATACGGGGCGCCGCTGGCCGAAGCCATCGAACAGCTGGTGAGCAAGCCGCTCGGCCTGTCCGACACGCGCTTCAACGTGGTCGACCCGACCCGCCTGACCGCCGCCTACCTCAATGCCGACCCGGCGCCACGGCGCATGCAGGGCGTCGAGGTGATCGAGGTGTTCGAGAACACCGCCGGCATCCGCATGGACGCGGACCGCGCCCTCGACGCCAGTGCCTACCCGTCCGGCGGCTCGGGGATGGTCGGTACCGCCGGGGAGTTCCTGGTACTGCTGGAAACCCTGCGCCAGGGCGGCGGCAGCCTGATGTCGGCGAGCCTGGCCAAGGAAATGGGCAGCGTGCAGACCGGCGACCTGGAGCTGGCCAACTGGCCGGGACGCGGTTTCGGCCTGGGCTTCACCGTGCTGACCGATGCGCAGGCGGCGCAGACGCCGGAGTCCGTCGGTACCTGGCGCCTGGGCGGTGCGTTCGGTCACTCGTGGTTCGTCGATCCGCTGCAGCAACTGTCGGTGGTGGCCTTCACCAACACTGCGTTCGAAGGCATGTACGGGCAGTTCACCCTTGACCTGACCCATGCCGTATACGGCGTGTGAATGACAAGGAGCGACCGTGAAACTGTTCAATCCCCTGTTCTTCATCGCCCTGGGCCTGTTCGGGGTCTACACCATCGAGTTCGGCGTGGTCGGCATCCTGCCGGTGATCATCGAGCGCTACAGCGTCGGCGCCGCCGAAGCCGGCTGGCTGGTGGGGCTGTTCGCCCTGGTCATCGCGGTGTTCGGTCCGTTCATGGTGCTGCTGTTCTCGCGCTACAACCGCAAGCGCATGCTAACCCTGTCGCTGTTCGTCTTCGCCGTGACCAGCGCCCTGTCGGCCTATGCACCCGACTATGGGACCCTGGCGATCCTGCGGGTCATCCCGGCGTTCTTCCACCCGCTGTATTTCTCGCTGGCGTTCGTCGCGGTGGTGTCGCTGTATCCCAGGGAGCAGGCTACCCAGGCCACGGCCAAGGCCTTCGTCGGCACCAGCATGGGCATGGTCCTCGGCGTGCCGATCACCACCTGGATCGCCGCACGCTTCTCCTATGAAGCGGCCTTCCTGTTCTGCACCGCGGTCAACCTGATCGCCGGCCTGGGTATCATCGCCCGCCTGCCCGACACCTTCGCCGGCCAGAAAGCCCCCTACGGCAAGCAACTGGCGATCCTGCGCAAGCCGACGCTGTGGCTGAACATCCTGGCGTCCACGCTGATCTTCGCCGCGATGTTCTCGGTGTATGCCTACAGTGCCGAGTACCTGTCCCGAGAAGCCGGCATGAGTGGCGAGGTGATCAGCGCCATGCTGATCCTGTTCGGCATCGGCGGCGTGGCCGGCAACCTGCTGGCGGGCCGCCTGCTGGCCAGGAGCAAGGTGACCACCACCCTGCTGCAGCCGATCCTGCTCGGCGCGGCCTACCTGCTCCTGCACTTCTTCGCCAGCCCGGCCCTCCTGCCGATGATCGTCATCGTCGTGCTGTGGGGCGCCACCCACACCAGCGGCCTGATCGTGACCCAGGTCTGGCTGACCTCGGAGGCCCCCGAGGCACCGGAGTTCGTCACCGGCCTGTACATCTCGTTCATCAACCTGGGGGTCACCCTCGGCGCCACCAGCGGTGGCTGGTTCATCACGCGCATGGGCCTGCCGGGCACCCTGGTCAGCGGCCTGCTGTTCTGCGCCCTGGCGGCGGCGACCATCCTCGCCAGGGTGTGGCTGTATGGAGCGCGGCAGGCGCCTGCTGAAGCCCGAACGGTTCTGCACTAGGCCTTGCCCTTCACCCGCGGCATCACGATGTCATGCTGTTTCACCCGCCGATACAGGGTCGCCCGGGAAATACCCATGGCCTGCGCCGCCGGGCCCGGCTGCCAGCGATGGCGCACCAGGGCATCGATCAGCGCCTGGCGTTCGGGACTGGACGGGATGTCGTCGGTCACGACCGGGGCGACGCCGCGCAGTTCCGCCGGCAAGTCCTCCAGGCGAATGCTCTCGCCCGGGCAGATGGCGCAGGCGTAGCGCAGCACATGCCGCAACTGCCGCACATTGCCCGGCCAGCCGTAGCCCAGCAGACGCTCCAGGACCACCCCTCCCAGGCCAGCACGCACGCCACAGCGCGCCGCTTCCTCATCGAGAATGCGGTTGATCAGGGCCAGCTTGTCACTGCGCTCGCGCAACGGCGGCAGCTCGAAGCGCGCGCCACTGAGGCGAAAATACAGGTCCTCGCGGAACGTCCCCTCGGCCACCAGCGCCGCCAGGTCGCGGTGGCTGGCGCAGACCACCTGGATATCCACGGTCTGCCGCTGCGCCGCCCCCAGCGGCGCCACCTCACCCTCGGCCAGCACCCGCAGCAGGCGGGTCTGCAGGGCCAGGGGCATGTCGCCGATCTCGTCGAGGAACAGGGTACCGCCGTCGGCCTGCTGCAACAGCCCGCGCGCACCCTTGCGCTCGGCGCCGGTGAAGGCCCCGGCGACATAGCCGAACAGCTCGCTCTCGATCAGGCTCTCGGGGATGGCCGCGCAGTTCAGCGCGATGAAGGGTTTGTCGCGACGGGCGCTGGATTCATGCAACTGGCGGGCGAAGACCTCCTTGCCCGCGCCGGTCTCGCCATGGATCAGCACCGGCAGGTTGCGGTCCTTGACCCGCACCGCCAGGCGCAGGCTTTCGACGATGCGCGGATCGGCCTGGCTGGCCTCGCGGGACGGCACCGCCAGGCTCAGGGAACGCCGCGGCGTGCTCAGGCGCACATGCAGGTCGTGCTCGGCGACATGCCGCGGGTGCTCGTCGGCAGCGGCACGCAGCAGGTCCGGGTCGAACACCTCGCCGATATGCCGGGGCAACTGCCCGTAGCGCTCCAGCAGGTAGTGGCGGGCCGCCGGGTTGAGCGCCTGCACCTGGCCATCGGCATCCCAGGCGAAGAGAAAGTCCGGACGGCTGTCGACATACCCCGGCGCCGCGTGGGCACGCAGGACGTACTGGCCGCGGGTGCTGTGCATGAAGAAGGCGTTCTCGATATCGCGGGCGCTCTGCACCGTCATCTGCCGGATCAGGTGCTGGCTGCGCCGATCGTCCGGGGACTCCACCGCCGATACGTCGAGCACGCCGAGCAGCTCGCCCCAGGGGTCGAACACCGGTGCGGCCGAGCAGGTCAGGCCGATGAAGGCGGCGCGAAAGTGGTCGCGCTTGTGCACCGTCACCGGCACACCGTTGGTCAGCACCGCAGCCACGCCACAGGTGCCCTCCTCGCCCTCCGACCAGCAAGTGCCGAGGTACAGCCCGGCACGCCGGCAGTCGGCGCGAATCGCCGACTCCACGCGATAGTCGATGGTGTTGCCCTGGGCGTCGGTGAGCAGCACGCAGTAGTCGGCGTCGCGCACCCGGCCATGCAGGCGCGAGACCTCGTCGCCGGCGATGCGCAGGAAACTCTCGGCCCGCTCGCGGTATTCGTTGAGCAGGGTCTGGCTGAGGATCCGCGGCCCCTGCAGCGAGCCGGGGTCGAGGTGGTGCTGTTCCATGGAACGGCGCCAGGAATCGAGGATCAGGTTCGGCACCGGGGCCTCAGGCAGGCGACCGGCATGCCGCAACACGCGGCTGACGCAGTCCACGTGGGCTTTCGACGAGGCAGGCAGCATGGGGCCTCCGCGGCTCGTTTCGTTGTTCTTGTGGGGCTCATTTAAGACCCGGCCCGGCGTATGGACAAGCGCGGCGGATGGCCGGTGGGTGGGTGAGACGCTGCGTCTCGGCGTCTCGGCAATCGTACTGGCCCCACCGGAGCAGGCAGGCCAGCGCCTGCAAGGTGCAAACCATCAGCGAGGGCTGAGATTGTCCATCTCAGCCGGGCGCCCTCTCCGGATCCACACGAACTGCTCTGCAACGCAGGTTTCAACGCGAAATCCGGATCCTGGCACCGGCCTTGCTCCTACCCCTCCCGACACCGGGCCCCGTCCCGCACCCACAACAACAATCAGAGGTGCGCCATGCTCACTCCCGCCCTGCGGATCGGCATCATCGCCAACCCTGCCTCGGGCCGCGACCTGCGGCGCCTGACCGCCAATGCCGGGCTGACCTCCAGCACCGACAAGGCCGCCGTGGTCCAGCGCCTGCTCGGGGCCTTCGGCGCCACCGGCATCGACGAGGTGCTGATGCCGCCGGACATGACCGGCATCGCCGCCGCCGTGCTCAAGGCCAGCAGCGGCCGCCACGCCCGCGACAGCCGCTGGCCACGCCTGGAGTTCCTCGACATGCCCCTGCGCCAGAGCGTCGAGGACACCCGCCTGGCCGCGCGGATGCTGGCTGAACGCGGGGTGAACCTGGTCGCCGTGCTCGGGGGCGACGGCACGCACAAGGCGGTGGCCGCCGAAATCGGCGACATCCCCCTGCTGTGCCTGTCCACCGGCACCAACAACGCCTTCCCGGAACTGCGCGAGGCCACCGGCGCCGGGCTGGTCGGCGGGCTCTATGCCAGTGGCCGGATTCCCGCGGACATCGCCCTGCGCCGCAACAAGCGCCTGCGCGTACGCCTGCCGTCCCGGGGCATCGACGAGATCGCCCTGGTGGAAGTCGCGGTTTCACCGCTGACCTTCACCGGCGCCCGCGCCATCAGCCGCGCCGAGGACATCGCCGAGATCCACGCCGCCTTCGCCGAACCCCATGCCATCGGCCTGTCGTCGCTGTGCGGGCTGTGGAACCCGGTATCGCGGCGCAGCCCGCGCGGCAGCTGGCTGCGCCTCTCGCCGGAGGCCGACGAAGCCCTGCTCGCCCCGCTCGCCCCAGGCCTGCTGCAAGCCTGCGGCATTGTCGCCAGCGGCAGCCTCGAACCCGGCGTGGCCCGGCGGCCGCTGCTGGCCGCCGGCACCCTGGCCCTGGACGGCGAACGGGAGATCGAGTTCGCCGCCAGCGACCACCCCAGCATCACCCTCGAACTTGACGGCCCGCTGAGCATCGACGTCGAGGCCGCCCTGGCCTACGCCGCTCGTCATCGCCTGCTGGCCGTCACCGGCAACACCGTGAACCACCCAGGAGAACAAGAAAATGTCCACGCTATCGACTGAACGACTGCTGCATGCCTGGCGCGTGATGCGCACCATCCGCGCCTTCGAGGAACGCCTGCACGTGGAGTTCGCCACCGGCGAGATCCCCGGCTTCGTCCACCTGTATGCCGGCGAAGAGGCTTCCGCCGCCGGGGTCATGGCCCACCTCGACGACGAGGACTGCATCGCCTCGACCCACCGCGGACACGGCCACTGCATTGCCAAGGGCGTCGACGTGTACGGGATGATGGCCGAGATCTACGGCAAGAAGACCGGGGTCTGCCAGGGCAAGGGCGGCTCCATGCATATCGCCGACCTGTCCAAGGGCATGCTCGGTGCCAACGGCATCGTCGGCGCCGGCGCCCCGCTGGCCGCAGGCGCCGCGCTGGCGGCCAAGCTCAAGGGCAGCAAGGCGGTGGCGGTGGCCTTCTTCGGCGACGGCGGCTCCAACGAGGGCGCGGTGTTCGAGGCGATGAACCTGGCCTCGGTGTGGAGCCTGCCGTGCATCTTCATCGCCGAGAACAACGGCTACGCCGAGGCCACGGCGTCGAACTGGTCGGTGGCCTGCGACCATATCGCCGACCGCGCCGCCGGCTTCGGCATGCCCGGGGTGACGGTGGACGGCTTCGATTTCTTCGCCGTGCATGAAGCCGCCGGCGCCGCCATCGAGCGCGCCCGCGCCGGCGAAGGGCCGTCGCTGATCGAGGTCAAGCTGACCCGCTACTACGGCCACTTCGAGGGCGACGCGCAGACCTACCGCCACCCCGACGAGGTCAAGCATTACCGGGAAACCCGCGACTGCCTGATGCAGTTCCGTGAGCGCACCGTGCGCGCCGGCCTGCTCCAGGCGGCCGCGCTGGACGCCATCGATGCCGAGGTGGAAGCCAGCATCGAGGACGCCGTGCGGCGCGCCAAGTCCGATCCCAAGCCCTCCCCGGCCGACCTGCTGAGCGACGTCTACGTCGCCTATCCCTGAATCCATAACAAGAAAGGACCGCCATCATGGCTAGAAAGATCAGTTACCAGCAGGCCATCAACGAAGCCCTGGCCCAGGAAATGCGCCGCGACCAGACCGTGTTCATCATGGGCGAGGACAATGCCGGCGGCGCCGGCGCACCCGGCGAGGACGACGCCTGGGGCGGCGTGCTCGGGGTCACCAAGGGCCTGTACCACCAGTTTCCCGGCCGCGTGCTGGACACGCCGTTGTCCGAGATCGGCTACGTCGGCGCCGCGGTCGGTGCCGCCACCCGCGGCCTGCGTCCGGTGTGCGAGCTGATGTTCGTCGACTTCGCCGGCTGCTGCCTGGACCAGATCCTCAACCAGGCCGCCAAGTTCCGCTACATGTTCGGCGGCAAGGCGGTCACCCCGCTGGTGATCCGCACCATGGTCGGCGCCGGCCTGCGCGCCGCCGCCCAGCACTCGCAGATGCTCACCGCGCTATGGACCCATATCCCCGGGCTCAAGGTGGTCTGCCCGTCCTCGCCCTACGATGCCAAGGGCCTGCTGATCCAGGCGATCCGCGACAACGACCCGGTGATCTTCTGCGAGCACAAGCTGCTCTACTCGATGCAGGGCGAAGTGCCGGAAGAGCTCTACACCGTGCCCTTCGGCGAGGCCAACTTCCTCCGTGACGGCGACGACGTGACCCTGGTGACCTACGGGCGCATGGTCCACCTGGCCATGGACGCCGCCGCCAGCCTGGCGCGCCAGGGCGTGTCCTGCGAGGTGCTGGACCTGCGCACCACCAGCCCGCTGGACGCCGACAGCATCCTCGAAAGCGTGGAAAAGACCGGCCACCTGGTGGTCATCGACGAAGCCAACCCGCGCTGCTCCCTGGCCACCGACATTGCCGCGCTGGTCGCCGAGCAGGCCTTCCATGCCCTCAAGGGCCCGATCCGCCAGGTCACCGCGCCGCATACACCGGTGCCGTTCTCCGATGCCCTGGAAGACCTGTACATCCCCAGCGCGGCGAAGATCGAGGCCACGGTGCTGGAACTGCTGCACGGGAGGAAGGTGGCATGAGCCGGATCCATACCCTGACCATGCCCAAGTGGGGCCTGTCGATGACCGAGGGGCGCGTCGATACCTGGCTCAAGCAGGACGGCGACCTGATCGAGAAAGGCGACGCGGTGCTGGATGTCGAGACCGACAAGATCAGCAGCAGCGTCGAGGCACCCTTCTCCGGGGTGCTGCGGCGCCAGGTGGCGCGGGAGGACGAGACCCTGCCGGTGGGGGCGCTGCTCGGCGTGGTGGTCGAAGGCGAAGCCCGCGACGAAGACATCGATGCCGTGGTCGAGCGTTTCCAGGCCGAGTTCGTCGCCGACGGCGGTGGCGAGGCCGATAGCGGGCCGCTGCCGCAGAAGATCGAGCTGGACGGCCGCGTGCTGCGCTACTTCGAGCGTGGCGAAGGCGGCGTGCCGCTGGTGCTGATCCACGGCTTCGGCGGCGACCTCAACAACTGGCTGTTCAACCACGAGGCGCTGGCGGCCGGGCGCCGGGTCATCGCCCTGGACCTGCCCGGCCATGGCGAATCGGGCAAGGTCCTGGCCCGGGGCGACCTGGACGAACTGAGCGGCGCGGTACTCGGCCTGCTCGACCACCTGGACATCGCCCAGGCGCACCTGGCCGGGCACTCCATGGGCGGCGCCGTGGCCCTCGATACCGCGCGCCTGGCGCCACGGCGGGTGCGTTCGCTGAGCCTGCTGGCCAGCGCCGGGCTGGGGGCGGAGATCAACGGCGATTACCTGCAAGGCTTCGTCGAGGCCGGCAACCGCAACTCCCTCAAGCCGCAACTGGTGCAACTGTTCTCCGACCCGGCGCTGGTCAACCGGCAGATGCTTGAGGACATGCTCAAGTACAAGCGCCTGGAAGGGGTGGACAGCGCCCTGCGCCAGTTGGCCGGGACGCTGTTCGCAGGCGGCCGGCAGCAGGTCGACCTGCGCCCTGTCGTCGAGGCCGGCGAGCATCCGGTGCTGGTGATCTGGGGAGAGGCGGACGCGATCATTCCCGCCCGCCACGCCGAGGGCCTGCCCGCCGAAGTCCACGTGCTGCCCAGGCAGGCGCACATGCTGCAACTGGAAGACGCCGAGGCGGTCAACGCCCTGCTGCTGGCCTTCCTCGCACGCCACTGAACAGGAGAACAGCATGACCATCACTTCCAACAGCATGCGCGCGGCGGTCTGGCACGGGCGCAACGATATCCGCGTGGAAAGCGTGCCGCTGCCGGGCGATCCAGCCCCCGGCTGGGTGCAGATCCGCGTGCACTGGTGCGGCATCTGCGGCTCCGACCTGCACGAGTTCGTCGCCGGCCCGGTGTTCATCCCGGTGGAGGCCCCGCACCCGCTCACCGGGATCAAGGGCCAGTGCATCCTCGGCCACGAGTTCTGCGGCGAAATCGTCAAGCTCGGCGCCGGGGTCGAGGGCTTCAGCGCCGGCGAGGTGGTGGCCGCCGACGCCTGCCAGCACTGCGGCACCTGCTACTACTGCCGCACCGGGCTGTACAACATCTGCGAGAACCTGGCCTTCACCGGCCTGATGAACAACGGCGCCTTCGCCGAGTGGGTCAACGTCCCGGCCAACCTGCTGTACAAGCTGCCGGCGGACTTCCCGGCCGAGGCCGGGGCGCTGATCGAACCGCTGGCGGTGGGCATGCACGCGGTGAAGAAGGCCGGCAACCTGCTGGGGCGCAACGTGGTGGTGGTCGGGGCCGGCACCATCGGCCTGTGCACCATCATGTGCGCCAAGGCTGCCGGCGCGGCGCGGGTGATCGCCCTGGAGATGTCCTCGGCGCGCAAGGCCAAGGCCTGGGAGGTGGGCGCCAGCCATGTGCTGGACCCGAACGAATGCGATGTGCTGGAAGAGATCCGCAACCTCACCAACGGCCTGGGTGCCGATGTCAGCTTCGAGTGCATCGGCAACAAGCACACCGCCAAGCTGGCCATCGATGCCATCCGCAAGGCCGGCACCTGCGTGCTGGTGGGCATCTTCGAGGAAGCCAGCTCGTTCAACTTCTTCGAGGTGGTGGCGACCGAGAAGCAGGTGATCGGCTCGCTGGCCTACAACGGCGAATTCGCCGACGTGATCGCCTTCATCGCCGACGGCCGCCTGGACATCGCGCCGCTGGTGACCGGGCGGATCGGGCTGGAGCAGATCGTCGAGCGAGGGTTCGAGGAGCTGGTGAACAACAAGGAGCACAATGTGAAGATCATTGTTTCACCCATGTAACCGCATCGAGGCCGGTGTCGACGCCAGCGTCATCGGGCCTGGCGCGAGCGCAGCAAGGTCGCCAGCCCGACCGTCAGGACCACCGCCAGCGCAACGGCGAGGAAGAAGGTCAACGCGATCCCCAGGTGATCGAGCAAATGCCCGATGACCAGATAGAACGCGATCACCCCGACCCCGCCGATGGCGTTGCCGCGGATCATCCCGGCCATGGAATAGCGGCCGCCCTGGACATGGGAGAACACCACCAGCGGCCAGGCGATCACCGGGATCGGTGCGAGCATGCCGCTCACTGCCGGGCCGAGCCACTGCGCGGTCCCGGTGGTGAGCATGAGCAGGCTGGTGGCGGCGACCATGCGCAGGGGGATTTCCCACCAGCGCGGCTTGATCTGCGCCAACTGCGCCGGCCGCGCCTCGCGCCCGGTGGCCCATACCAGCAGCGCCACCAGGCACAGGGCGACGCCGATGGCCAGCGGCAAGCCCGCCCAATGGGTGAGGACGTACGCCGCGATCCCATAGCATCCCAGCGACACCAGCACCGTGGGCACGATACCGACCCGGCGACTGCTGAACAGGTAGCAGGCATAACTCGCCTGCACCGCCGCCAGCCCACCCAGCGCGCCGGGTACCGCATTCACGGCGAACCCGCTGCCCTGCTCCAGGCACAGGAACACCATGACCAGCGCCGAGGTGATCGGCATGCCCGAGAGCAGCCCGCCGAGCAGCCCGCCCCAGCGTCGCGAGGCAAGGGAAACAGCCCACATCAGCAGCGGTGTGACGATGAGCTTGAGGTAGAAAAGCGTCATGAGAAACAAGGTTCCGGTTGTGCTCTGGAGGCGTGTGAGGCGATTGCGCAGACGGCGATACTACACAATCGACAAACTGCGGATTTCCACTTTTTCCACGCCGACAACAGGCGCCCCAGAGTGATGGCAGATTGGCTGGAGCGCGTGATAGCATCGCCCGATTGCCTGTGATTGAAATAATACTTTTGACGCCCAGGAAGGCTGCCGACGCGCAATGCTTGCCATGAAAAACATTTATCTGATCAACAACGTATTGAATGGCGGGAAAACGTATCTTGAATACCTCCTGCCCCCTCTGAATGCACTTCGACATAAATATAACTGTGTCGTACTTCATACAAAGACTACCGGACTGAGCAAACAGGACGCCGAACAGGTCCTGGATTATCCGGTTGAAGAAATCGAACTGGAATATATTGCGGAACTGAAGTCGCAGGTCATCATCTCGAATGACGCCTTTATTGGACGGGCGCTGGATGAATCGAACTTCGCGGTGTTCATCTCCCATGGCAATGTCGGCATGCCCATCGCCGACAAGCATTATGCCTCCAGCCTGATGGCGCTTTTCGATGCCATCGTTTCTCCTTCCCGATCGTTCTTCTGCCTGCTGCAGAAAGGCATGCAGCTTTATCGGCAGGACAGACACAATGGCCTGTCCTTTTCCCTGAAGACGATCCGCTCGGACCTGCGCAAGACCACGGCAATCTCGACCCTGCCGGTGAAAATCCCCGAAGTCCTGAGCGCGCCACCCGCCTTTGAGCGCAGCCCCGACAAGTATGTCGTGGGCATACTGCCGACCCAGAAAGGCATCTGCCCGAGCGGCGCCTCGCTCTTCGAAAACATGGTCGAAGTCATCAACGCAGTGAAGACCCAGGTGCCCCACGCCAGCATTCTCCTGCGTCCCTACATGACCGACTTCGAACATCCCTATATTGCGGAGATGTGCGAGAAGCTCGGCGAGTATCCGTGGATTACCATCGACACCACCAAGGGTCGCAGCGAAGACTTCTACCGCAAGTGCGACACGATCATTACCGATGCGTCGAGCGGCGGCGTTTCGTTCATGCTCAATACCTGCAGGCTGCCCATCTACTACGTGCCGTCCTGCAGTGAAACCCACCCCATCGTGCATGCCTGGCTGCAGCAGATGGGCAACCTGCTGCCCATCGCCAGGAACGGCGACGAACTCCGGGAGTTGCTGCACGGCTTCGAGTTGCTGCCGCCCGACCAGCACTATGCGCTGTACAAGGCATTCTACGAGTCGGAATTCGGCGGCTTCCGCCACCCCGAGGAAGTCTTCCTGGACCTGGTGGAAAAACAGCACGATTCCGAATTCCGCTACTTTGCGATGAACGCTGCCGGCGAGGTCGAGGCCAGATGAGTGCCGGCTTCAGCGGGCAGGTGGTGTGGATCACCGGGCTTTCGGGGGCGGGCAAGTCGACCCTGGCCCGGGACTTCACCGCCAGGCTGCGCCACCAGGGCCACTCGGTGGTCATGCTCGACGGCGATGAACTGCGCGACGTGTTCGGCACGACGGCCAACCACCCGCAGAGCTACGAGAGAAGCGGACGCCTGGCGCTGGCCATGCAGTACGCGCAGTTGTGCCGGGTCATCGCGGCCCAGGGGCATATCGTGGTGATCGCGACGATTTCGCTGTTCCGCGAGATCCATGCCTGGAACCGCGCTCATCTGCCAGGTTACTTCGAGGTGTACCTGAAGGTCCCGGTGGAGGAACTGCGCCGCCGCGACCCCAAGGGCATCTACCGGCGCTTCGATGCCGGCGAGCTGAGCAACGTCGCAGGGCTCGACGTACCGATAGACGAACCGCGCATGGCGGAGTGGGTGGCGGAATTCGATCCCCGGCACACGGCAATGACATTGACCGACGACTTGCTGCACCGATTCATAAAAGGGAAATCAGTATGAAAACCGAATGGGATTACACCGTCCTGGCTGACGCTTACCTGAAGCGTCCCGACTACGCCGACGCGGCGATCGATGCCATGGTGTCCATCGCCGGCGCCAGCAAGGGCGAGCGCTTCTGCGATGTCGGCGCAGGTGTCGCCCACCTGACCTTGATGCTGGCCGCACGCGGCATGGACGTGGTGGCCGTGGAGCCCAACGATGCCATGCGTGCCAACGGCATCAAGCGCACCCTCGACCTGGGCAACGTCGCCTGGCACGAAGGCACTGGCGAAGCCACCGGGCAAGCCGACCAAGCGTTCGACATGGTCACCTTCGGCAGCTCCTTCAATGTCTGCGATCGCCAGCAAGCCCTCAAGGAAACGGCGCGGATCCTCAAGCCGCGCGGCTGGTTCGCCTGCATGTGGAACCACCGCAATCTGGATGACCCGATCCAGGCCCGCATCGAAGCCATCATCAAGGAGCGCGTGCCGGGCTACGCCTACGGTACGCGCCGTGAAGACCAGAGCGCCGCCATCGATGCTTCCGGGCTGTTCGGCGCGGTTGTCCACCTCGATGCCCGCGTCACCCACCAGCAGTCGATCGAGGAATGCCTGGAGGCCTGGCGCTCCCACGCAACGCTGCAGCGTCAGGCCGGCGCCGCATTCCCCGAGGTGATCAGCGCCATCGAGGACTATCTGCAGAGCCTGGGCAGCGCCTCGATCCAGATTCCGTACTCGACCAATATCTGGATGGCCCGGTTGAAGTAACACCGGTAGCCGGCCCTGGCCAAGGAAGGCTGGGGCTCGACCGCCTCGAACACCCCGGCGGGTTGGCGCAATGCTGCCGCAACAGATGCCCGGGACCTTATACCTAGCGCTGCAAAACACGCGTTCCCTGGCGCGGTATCCACTGCCGCGTCAGGTACACCAGCACGATGAAGGTCGTCACCCCGCCAGTCATCAGTGCCTCGTAGCGATAGGCATCACTGAACAACATGTACCCCAGCACCAGCAGGATGCTGCCGATCACCAGCCAGGTCAGCCAGGGGAACAGCCACATCCTGAACTCAGGTTGCCGGCCCTCCCGCTCGGCCCGTGCCCGCATGCGCAGTTGCGAAACGGCGATCACCAGGTAGACCAGCAAGGCGATGGAGCCCGTGGTCGACAACAGGAAGCTGAAGACCTTGCCCGGGAAGACGTAGTTGACGACGCACCCGGCAAAGCCCGCCAGGGTCGACAGAAGCACGGCCACCACCGGCACGCCATTGGCGGACACGCGCTTGACCAGAGGCAGCGCCTCGCCCCTCGCGCCCAGCGAATAGAGCATGCGCGAGGCCGTGTAGAGCCCGGAGTTCATGCAACTGGTGACGGCCACTAGGACCACCAGGTCGACCACCAGTTTCGCGCCGGGCACGTTGAGCACTTCCAGTACGCGCTGGAACGAGCCCACCGCCTTCAGGCCCGGATCGTTCCAGGCCACCAGCGAGACCACCAGGAAGATCGAGGCCAGGTAGAAGATCGCGATGCGGTACACCACCAGGTTGGTGGCGCGGCGGATCTTGGCCTGCGGGTTGGAGGTTTCGTCTGCGGCGATGGTGACGATCTCGGCGCCGAAGAACGAGAAGATGGTGATCAGCACCCCGCCCAGCACGGTCCCGAAACCATTGGGCATGAACCCGCCATTGGCCCACAGGTGGCTGACGCCGGAAACCTCGGCCAGGGGCCAGGCGCCGAAGACCGCCAGGCAACCGATGACGATGAAGGCGATGATGGCGACCACCTTGACCAGCGCGAACCAGAACTCGAACTCGCCGAAGTTCTTCACACTGACCAGGTTGCTGCAAGCCAGCGCGCCCATGATCAGAAAGGCGAACAGCCAGGACGGCACGGCCGGAAACCAGGCATGCAGGATGTCGGCGCCGGCGATGGCTTCCACGGGGATGATCAGCACCCAGAACCACCAGTACAGCCAGCCGATGCTGAAGCCGGCCCAGGGCCCGATGGCCTGGCCGGCATAGGTCGAGAACGAACCGCTGTCGGGGTTGGCCACCGCCATTTCGCCGAGCATGCGCATCACCAGCAGGACCAGCAGGCCGGTCATGGCATAGGAGATGAGAATGGCCGGGCCGGCGGAGGCGATGGCGTTGGAAGAGCCGATGAACAAGCCGGCGCCGATGATGCCGGCGATGGAGATCATGGACACCTGACGGGAAGTCAGGCCGTGTTGCAGGGAGCCTTGTTTTTCTTCTGGATACGACGTCATCTGAAACCTTCAATCCACTTCGCCGCCGCACGAACGGCGGCGAGATAAAGCCAATACCGTCCCGTCAGGTCGCGGCGGTAACGATGATTTCCACCAGCATGCCGGGCCTGGTCATGCGTGCCTGGCCGGTGGAGCGCGCCGGGGCGTGGGCCTTGTCGACCCAGGTGTCCCAGACCTGGTTGACCTCGTCGAAGTCGCGCAGGTCGTCCAGCCACAGCATCACGTTGAGGATCCGGCGTTTGTCGGTGCCGGCCTGGGCCAGCAGCTCGTCGATCTTGCCCAGCACTTCGCGGGTCTGCGCCGCAGCCGAGGTGCCTGGCGTGCCCACCTGGCCGGTCAGGTAGACCACACCGTTGTGCTTCACCCCATGGTGGATCCGGGTATCGAATCCGTAGCGTTCAATGTCACTCACAGCACACCCTCTTCATTGGATTACGCCCCCTCATTCGCCGAGGTAGGCCTTCTGCACCTGCTCGTCGTGCAGCAGGTCATGGCAATGGCCGGTCAGGGCGATGCGCCCGGAATCGATCACGTAGGCGCGGTCGCAGGTCTGCAGGGCCAGGCGGGCGTTCTGCTCCACCAGCAGCAGGGTCACGCCGCCCTTGACCACCTCGCGGATGGTTTCGAAGATCTTCTGCACGATGATCGGCGCCAGGCCCATGGACGGCTCGTCGAGCAGCAGCAACTTGGGCCGGCCCATCAGGGCGCGGGAGATGGCGAGCATCTGCTGCTCGCCACCGGACATGGTCCCGGCCAGTTGAAAGGCGCGCTCCTTGAGGCGCGGGAAGATGCCGTACATCCGCTCGATATCGACATTGATCGCGTCCTTGCCATCGCGCCGGGAAAAGGCACCCATTTCGAGGTTTTCATGGACCGTCAGCTTGGGAAAGATGCCCCGGCCTTCCGGTACCAGCGCCAAGCCTTCGCGGATCAGGTCGTAGGCCTTGATCGCCGAATGGGCCTTGCCGTCGAAGGTGATCTGTCCGGCACTCGGCGTCAGCAGGCCGGCGAGGGTCTTGAGGGTGGTGGTCTTGCCCGCGCCATTGGCACCGATCAGGGCGACCATCTCGCCTTCGCGGACCTTGAGGTCGATGCCCTTGATCGCCTGGATGGCACCGTAGGCCACCTTGAGCTCGTTCACTTCGAGAATGTTCTTCATGCCACTACCTCCGCACCGAGATAAGCCTCGATGACCTTGGGGTCCTTCTGCACGTCGGCCGGCAGGCCGTCGGCGATCTTGCGCCCGAATTCCAGCACCGTGACGTGGTCGCACAGGCCCATCACCAGCTTCACGTCATGCTCGATGAGCAGCACGGTCTTGCCGTCCGCCTGCATCTTGCACATCAGCTTGCGCAGCCCCTCGGTCTCCGAGGCATTCATGCCGGCCGCCGGCTCGTCGAGGGCGATCAGCTTGGGCTCGGTGGCCAGGGCCCGGGCGATTTCCAGGCGACGCTGGTCGCCATAGGACAGGTTCTTCGCCAGCTCGCTGCCCAGGTGAGCGATACCGACGTAGTCCAGCCAGTAGCGAGCGGCCTGGCGGATCTCGCGCTCTTCACGCACGCAGGCCGCAGTGCGCAGGATCGCGCCGAACACCCCGCTGCGGGTGCGCACATGCCGGCCGATCATCACGTTCTCCAGCGCGGTCATGTTGTGGAACAGGCGAATGTTCTGGAAGGTCCGCGAGATGCCGGCTTCCACCACCTTGTCCGGCTTGCTGATGCGCAGCGGCTTGCCGTCGAACATCACCTTGCCCTGCTCGGCCTGGTACAGGCCGGTGAGCACGTTGAACAGGGTGGTCTTGCCGGCGCCATTGGGGCCGAGCAGGCCACGGATCTCGCCGCGACGGATCTTCAGGTCGATCCCGTGCAGCGCCTGCAGGCCGCCGAAGAACTTGCTCACCTGATGCAGTTCGAGAAGGATGTCGCTCATGCCTTGTCCGCCTCTTTGGCCGGGTATTCGAAGGACGCTTCGCTGGCCGGCGCCTGTACGGACGTGCTCAGCGCGGCCGGTACGGGCGCAGGTTCAGGGTCGGCGTCATGCAGCTCGGCACGACGGCGGTCGGACGGCCACAGGCCTTCGGGACGGAAGCGCATGACCAGGATCAGGGCAAAACCGAACACCAGCATGCGCAGGGTCGAGGCATCCAGCACGTTGCGCAGGATGTCGCGGCTGACGAAGGTGACGTTGTCCATGACCCACGGCTGGATCCAGTTGACCAGGTCGCGGAACAGCTCGGGCATCACCGACAGGATGAGCGCCCCCAGCACCACGCCACGGATCGAGCCCATGCCGCCGAGCACCACCATGGCCAGGACCATGATCGACTCCATCAGGGTGAAGGACTCGGGGCTGACGAAGCCCTGGTAGCTGGAGAACAGCACGCCGGACACGCCACCGAACGTCGCGCCCATGGCAAACGCCAGCAGCTTGAGGTTGCGCTTGTTCAGGCCCATGGCCTCGGCGGCCACTTCGTCTTCGCGCAGGGCCATCCAGGCGCGACCGATGCGCGATACTTCGAGGCGCTTGGACAGGACGATGCAGAGAATCACGATGAACAGGAAGAACAGGTAGTAGCTGATCACCGGCGAGACGTTGAGACCGAACAGGCTCCAGCTTTCCTGCAACGACAGTACCGCCGTCGCGCCCTCGCCTGGCGCGTGGCTCCAGGCGCCGAAGTCCAGGTGCAGCGGGGCGATGTTGCTGATGCCCTGCGGACCATTGGTGAGGTTCACCGGCTGGTCGAGGTTGTTCATGAAGATGCGGATGATCTCGCCGAAGCCGAGGGTGACAATCGCCAGGTAATCGCCACGCAGTTTCAGCACCGGCGCGCCGATCAGCACGCCGCAGATCGCTGCGGCCACCGCCGCCAGCGGGATGATCACCCATAGCGGCCAGTCCAGCACGCCAGCGGCCAGGCCGGCCATGTTCAGGTGCGGCGAGGCCAGCAAGGCGTACAGGTAGGCACCGATGGCGTAGAAGCCGATGTAGCCCATGTCCAGCAGGCCGGCGTAGCCGATCACGATGTTCAGTCCCAGCGCCAGCAGCACGTAGAGCATGGCGAAACCGAGGATGCGTACCCAGGTCGGACCGAGCATGGGAATGGCCTCGACCAGGAACGGCAAGGCGATGAAACCGAGGATCAGCAGCAGGTATTGAGTCTTGTGATTGTTCATGACGCCCCCTCAGGCCCGGTCGGCCTGGCGTTCGCCAAGCAGGCCGTTGGGCCGGAACAGCAGCACGAGGATCAACACCGCGAAGGCGAAGATGTCCTGGTAGTTGGCACCGAGGAAACCACCGGTGATCTGTCCGGTGTAGCCCGCCGCCAGGGATTCGATCAGCCCCAGCAACAGGCCGCCGGCCATGGCACCAAAGAGGTTGCCGATGCCGCCCAGCACCGCCGCAGAGAAGGCTTTGAGCCCCAATAGCAGGCCCATGTAGGCATCGGCCTGGCCGTAGTTGATGGCACGCATCACCCCGGCGATGGCGCCGAGGCTCGCGCCGATCAGGAAGGTCGCGGAAATCACCCGGTTGATATTGATGCCCATCAGACCGGCCACTTCCTGGTTCTGCGCGGTGGCGCGCATGGCCTTGCCCAGGCGGGTCTTGTCCACCAGCAGCCACAGGCCGAGCATGATCACCACCGAGATCAGCATGATCGACACCTGCACGTTGGTCAGGGTCGCGCCGAGGATATCCACCGGTTGTGTCTCGACCACTTCGGGAAAGGTCTTGTAGCCACGCCCCCAGATCATCATCGCCAGGTTCTGCAGGGCGATGGAGATACCGATGGCGAGGATCAGCGGCGTCAGCCGCGGCGCCTTGCGCAGCGGCCGATAGGCATACTTTTCCATGCCCTGAGCGAGCAGCATGCAGACCACCGCCGCAGCCATGATCGCCAGCAGCAAGGTGACGATGCCTGGGGCGAAACCGGCGCCGGCAAGCATGGTCAACACTGAAATGGTGACCATGGCGCCAACCATCACCACCTCGCCATGGGCGAAGTTGATCAGGCCGATGATGCCGTAGACCATGGTGTAGCCCAGCGCGACCAAGGCGTAGATGCTGCCCAGCACCAGGCCGTTGAGGACCTGCTGCAACAAAATATCGAAATTACCGTCCACGAGCTGAATCCTCGAAACTGCATTGACGTCGACGCGCGAAGGGTTTGCCCGCGCGAGCGACTGGCCTGGCAGGTGGGAAAAATCTTCTTGTTATGCGGCGGGCCTCGCGGGCCCGCTTGTTATTGGGGTGAAGCTCAGTTGCGCTCGACCGACAGGGTTTTCCAGCCGCCGTCGGCGAACTGGAACACGGTGGCGGCAGGGCTTTTCAGGTTGCCCTTGTCGTCGAAGGCGATGGTGCCGGTGACGCCTTCGTAGCTCTCGCTCTTGAGTACTGGCAGGTAGGTCTTGGGATCGGCGGAACCGGCCTTGACCATGGCGTTGATCGCCGCCCAGGTGGCGTCGTAGGCAGCAGGCGAGGACTGCACCACACCAACGCCGAACTTGTCCTTGAGCTTCTGCTCGAAGGCCGCGCCCTTGGGCATGTCCAGCAGCGGCGTGCCGTAGTTCCAGGCGTAGACGCCGTCGGCGGCGCTGCCGGCCATCTGCTTGAAGGAGTCGTTGGGCAGGTTGCCGATGTTCATGAAGCGCGCCTTGAGGCCAAGGTTCTTCATCTGCTTGGCCATGGGCGCAGCCTGGTAGTCCAGAGCGGCGAAGAACACCGCGTCGGCCTTCTGCGCCTTGGCCGTGGTGAGGATGGCGTTGAAGTCGGTGGACTTGTCGTTGGTGTACTCGCGCACCACAACGTTGCCGCCCGCGGCCTTGACCGCCTTGGTCACCTCGTCGGCCAGGCCCTGGCCGTAGGCGGTGCGGTCATCGAAGATGGCGATGCGCTTGGCTTCCAGCTTGCTGACCAGGTAATTGCCGGCGTAGCGGCCGAGGGTGGCGTCATCGTTGACCACGCGGAACACCGACGGGATGCCTTGCTGGGTGAGGGTCGGGTTGGTGGCCGACGGGGAAATCTGCGGGATGCCGGCGGCGGCGTAGATCTTCGAGGCCGGGATGCTGGTGCCGGAGTTGTAGTGACCGATCACCACCGCCACTTTCGAGTCCACCAGGCGCTGGGCCACGGCGGTGCCGGTACGCGGGTCGGCGACATCGTCCTCGGAGACCAGCTTGAACTCGGCCACCTGGCCACCAATCTTCAGTTGCTGCTGGTTGGCTTCATCGATGGCGATCTGGATGCCGTGCTCGACATCCTGCCCCTGGTGTGCCGAAGGCCCGGTGAGAGGGCCGGCGAAACCGATCCTGACCACCTCCGCTTGCGCGGTCCCCATGGCCATGAACAACGTTACCGCGGTCGCTAGGGCTGTACGCCCGCCGATATTCTTTTTCATTTTTCAGCTCCCAGTAGTGGTCGGACGAACCAGCGAGAAACAGGGCAAGCCATCGGGGGTGCACGCAAGCAGACCGAGCACCTCGTCATCGCTTACCGCTCGCGATTGGCCAGAACGCCATCGCACTTGTAAGATAACAGTCAGCAGGCAACTGTCAATGGGTGTATGCTTGGGAAAAATGTAAAAAAGCCTGGCGAGCAGACGAAGCGGACCAGGCCGCAAATCGGCTGTCGCCACCTGCCTGGTCAGATGTTTGATAACATATGGCCACACAATTACCGCTGGTTGGCTACGGATCCCGACCGCATGGGGCTTACGGGCTGCGCATGACCTGGCGGAGAATCAACCGTGATGAGCCAATCAGTTTCAGGAGCAATTCGATGAATGCGTCGTTAGGTACGCGCCGCGCCAATCTGGCGGAAACCGTGATCCAGGAGCTGTCCAGCCGGATCGACAATGGCACTTACCGCCCGGGCGACAAGCTGCCGTCCGAGCAGGAGCTGTGCAAGGAATTCGGGGTGAGCCGCCCGGTGATCCGCGAGGCTGTCGCCTCGTTGCGCCTGGGTGGACGCCTGATCGCCCGCCAGGGTGTCGGTGTGTTCGTAGTCGAGCAGGATGTGAAGCGCATCGGCTTCGCCATCGACAGCGTGGTCGATGATGTACGCGCGGCGGCGCATATTCTCGAATTGCGCCTGGGCATCGAGACCGAATCGGTGGCCCGCGCAGCCGAGCGCCGCAGCCCGACCAGCATGGCGCAGATCACCGAGGCCTTCGACCGCTTCAATGCCCTGGATGGGGCGAGCCTGGAGGAGGAAGCCAAGGCCGACTTCGAATTCCACCTGGCGATTGCCCGGGCCACCAACAACCCGCACTTCACCCAGCTGCTCGAAGCCCTGGGGCCGGACATCATCCTTGACCTCAACCTCAAGCATGGCCAGGTGACGGGCAAGAACCGCCAGACCCATATCAAGAAGATCGGCCGCGAGCATGGCGCGATCCTCTCGGCGATCACCATGGGCGATGTGAGTGGCGCGCGCACGGCGCTGCGCAAGCACCTGGAAGAGAGTTTGTCGCGGTATCAGCGGGTGCTTGATAGCAAGAATTGAGGTTGCCTGTACTCGGACCTGTGGGAGCGGGTTCACCCGCGATTGCAGTAGTGGAATCACCGACTCAATCGCGGGTGAACCCGCTCCCACAGGGTACGCGTCAAGCCGAACGGTTTTTCACAACCCCAGGCAGACGTACTTGATCTCCAGGTAATCCTCGATCCCGTACCGCGACCCTTCCCGCCCCAGCCCCGAAGCCTTGACCCCACCAAAGGGCGCCACCTCGGTCGCCACCACACCGACATTGACCCCGACCATCCCGTACTCTAGCGCCTCGGACACCCGCCAGATCCGCCCTACATCCCGCGCATACAGGTAGCAGGCCAGGCCGAACTCGGTGTTGTTGGCTTCGGCGATCACCTCTTCCTCGCTGGCGAAACGGAAGATCGGCGCCACCGGCCCGAAGATCTCCTCCCGCGCCACGCGCATTTCCGGCGTTACATCCGCCAGCAAGGTCGGCTCGAAGAACGCCTCACCCAGGGCATGCCGGCGACCACCGGCCACCACCCGCGCCCCGGCCTCCACCGCCTCGCCGACCATGCGCTCGACCCCGGTGGCCGCGCGCCCGTCGATCATCGGTCCGACCTGCGTACCCGGCTGGTCACCCTCGCCCACCACCAACTCATTCACCCGCTCGGCGAAGCGCTGGAGGAAGCGCTCGTAGATGCCGTCCTGGATATAGAAACGGTTGGCACAAACGCAGGTCTGCCCGCTGTTGCGGAACTTGGCGATCAGCGCGCCCTCCACCGCCTTCTCCAGGTCGGCATCGTCGAAGACGATAAAGGGCGCATTGCCGCCCAGCTCCATGGTGACCTTCTTCACCGTCGCCGCGCACTGCTGCAGCAACTGGATGCCGATCGGCGTCGAACCGGTAAAGGACAGCTTGCGCACCACCGGGCTGGCGGTCAGCTCGCCACCGATGGCCGCCGAATCCCCGGTCACCACGCTGAGCACGCCCGGCGGAATCCCCGCCCGCTCCGCCAGCACGCACAGCGCCAGGGCACTGAACGGTGTCTGCGACGCCGGCTTGAGCACCAGGGTGCAGCCCGCCGCCAAGGCCGGCGCAGCCTTGCGGGTGATCATCGCCGAGGGGAAGTTCCACGGCGTGATCGCCGCGCAGACACCGATCGGCTCCTTGGTCACCAGCAGGCGGCGGTCGGAATTCGGCGACGGAATCACGTCGCCGTAGATGCGCTTGCCCTCTTCGGCATAGAACTCCAGGTAGGCCGCCGCGAAGGCGATCTCGCCACGGGATTCGGCCAGGGGCTTGCCCTGCTCGGCGGTCATGATCCGCGCCAGGTCTTCCTGGTGAGCCATGATCTCGCGGAACCAGGCTTGCAGGCGCGCCGCCCGCTCCTTGGCGGTCAGCGCACGCCAGGCCGGCAGGGCACGCTCGGCGGCGACGATGGCGCGACGGGTCTCTTCGGCACCCATGCGCGGCACATGCCCCAGTACCTCGCCATTGGCCGGATTGGTCACGGCAATGCGCTGGCCGCTGTCGGCCGCCAGCCATTGCCCGTCGATATAGCAACACTCACGCAGCAGGTCGTGATCGGCAAGTTTCATGTCGATTGGCTCGTTCGAAAAAGGGAAAAAGGTGGGGCCATACCGCGCCCCACCCGAGGTCAATCAGCGCGCGGACTGCATCGCCTTCTCGCGGATCTGGCTGAGGGTCATGCGCGGGGTCAGGGCTTCCGGATCCACCTGGATCTCGATCAGCGCCGCCTTGCCCGAGGCCTGGCAACGCTCGAAGGCGCCGGCGAAGTCCTCGGTACGGGTCACGGTTTCGCCATGCAGGCCGTAGGCCCGGGCCAGGGCAGCGAAGTCCGGATTGTGCAACTCAGTGCCGGAGACCCGGCCCGGGTAGCTGCGCTCCTGGTGCATGCGGATGGTGCCGTACATGCCGTTGTTGATCACGATGGTGATCACCCGGGCGTCGTAGTGCGCCGCCGTGGCCAGTTCCTGGCCGTTCATCATGAAGCAACCGTCACCGGCGAAGGCGATCACCGTGCGCTGCGGACAGGTCAGCTTGGCTGCCACCGCCGCCGGCACGCCATAGCCCATGGAACCGTTGGTCGGGCCCAGCAGGGTGCGGAAGACCCGGTGCTGGTAGCCACGATGCACCCAGCCGGTGTAGTTGCCGGCGCCGCAGGTAAGGATGCTGTCGGCCGGCAGGGTCTTGTTCAGCCAGGCGATCACTTCGCTCATCTGCACATCGCCGGGCGAGCGCGGGGTGTCGAAGTTGCCGCGATATCCGCCATTGAGGCTGGCTACCCAGTCGCTGAATGCCGCCGGACGCACGGCCGGCAAGGCTGCGGCCTGGGCCAGGAAGCTGGCCGGGCCGGCGTTGATGCCCAGGGTCGGCTGGTAGACCCGGCCGATTTCCTCGGCGCTGGCATGCACATGCACCAGGGCCTGCCTGGGCGTCGGGATATCCACCAGGGCGTAGCCACCGGTGGTCATTTCGCCGAGGCGGGCACCGACTACGATCAGCAGGTCGGAGCCTTTCACCGCCTCCACCAGCGCCGGACCAGCCGCCAGGCCGAGATCGCCGGCATAGTGCGGATCGGTGTTGTCGAACAGGTCCTGGCAGCGAAACGAGGCCGCCAGCGGCAAGTTCTGCACCTCGACGAAGCGCTTGAGGTCGGCCACCGCCTCAGCATTCCAGCCACCGCCACCGGCGATCACCAGCGGCTTGCCGGCCTTGCCGATCAGCGCCTGCAACTCGGCCAGCGCTGCCGGAGCCGGTGCCGCTTCAACGCGCTGCGCCGGACGGGCATCAGCCACCGAGACCAGATCGGTCAGCATGTCTTCCGGCAATGCCACCACCACCGGACCCGGGCGCCCGCTGATGGCGCGCTGGAAGGCCTGGTTGACCAGCTCGGGAATCCGCGCCGCGTCATCGATCTGCACCACCCACTTGGCCATCTGGCCGAACATGCGCCGGTAGTCCACTTCCTGGAAGGCCTCGCGCTCGATCTGGTCGCGGGCCACCTGGCCGATGAACAGGATCATCGGCGTGGAATCCTGGAATGCGGTGTGCACCCCCACCGAGGCATTGGTCGCACCCGGTCCGCGGGTCACCATGCAGATCCCCGGCTTGCCGGTGAGCTTGCCGTAGGCCTCGGCCATGTAGGCCGCCCCGCCCTCCTGGCGACAGACGATCAGCTCGATCTCGTCCTGCACGTCATGCAGCGCATCGAGCACCGCCAGGTAGCTTTCGCCAGGCACGCAGAAGGCGCGCTCGACCCCGTTGACCCGCAAGGCATCGACCAGCACCTGGCCGCCGCTGCGTACTGCTGTGTTGTCACTCATTGTTGTTCTCCTTCAGGCGGCGCGCTCAGATGACCGAGTCTTCGAGGAACGGCTTGTTGTCGATGACCCGCTGGTAGGACAGCGCACCCAGGTCCAGCGAGCGATAGCCGCCATAGGTGATCAGTTCGGAAAGACCGCGTCCGATGGCCGGCGCCTGCTGCAGGCCATGGCCGCTGAAGCCGTTGCAGAACAGGAAGTTGCTCACTTCGTTGTGCGGGCCGACGATGGCGTTGTGATCGAGCACGCAGAAGTCGTAGTGCCCGGCCCAGAAGTTCACCACCTTGATGCCCTCGAACGCCGGCACGCGCTCGGCAAGGATCGGCCAGACCTCTTCGTCGAACTCGTCGTGCATCACGTCGAAGTCCTCGAAATCCACTTCCGGATCGTTTTTCGGGTAGGTACCGCCGAGGTAGAACTGCCCTTCAGGACGGAAGAACACGCCGGTCGGATCGATGGTCAGCGGCACCGTGCCTTGCAGCGGGGTGCGGCAGTCGAAGACGAACAGCGAGCGACGGCGCGGCTCCACCGGAATATCCAGGCCAGCCATGCGGGCGATCCTGGTACCCCGGGTGCCGGCGCAGTTGACCAGCAGGCCACAGCCGATACGCTCGCCACTGGCCAGTTGCACAGCCGTGACGCGGTCGCCTTCGCGCTGGATGCCGACCACTTCGTTCTCGATGTATTCGATGCCCATCGACCGCGCCTTGCGCCGGAAGCCGTTGAGCATGCCGAGACTGTCGAACCAGCCCTCGCCGGTCTTGCCGTAGCTGGCGCCAGCCAGGGAGTCGATATTGACCCAGGGGAACTGCCGTGCCAGTTGCTCGGGGTCGAGCAGGTGCACGTCGGCGCCGTGGGACACCTGGGTGTCGTGCAGGCGGCGCAGCACCTCGTAGCCCTTGTCGTCGCCGAGGAACAGGTAGCCGTTCTCGTGGAAGGCCAGGTTGGGCTTGTCGCCATCCACCTCCATGACCTCGGGGAAGTTACGCACGAACTCGGCGCCGAACTTCGAGATCTCGATGTTGATCGGGTTGGAGAACTGCTGGCGGATCGAACTGCTGGAGAGCGCGGTGGCGGACTTGTTGTAGGTCCAGTCGCGCTCGATGACCAGCACAGAGCCCTTGAAGTCCGGGTTGTTGGCGAGGAAGTAGGCGGTGGAACTGCCATTCACCGCGCCACCGACGATCACCACATCGTAATTCTGTTGTTTAGCCGTGGAAGCCATGGTTCAGCACTCTTGGGATGTGGAGGTCATTTCGGGTCTTCGAAGTGCCCGGCGCCGGCAAAGTTGCCGCCATGGAAACGCGCTGCCGGCTCGTTCGGGTCCAGCGGCGGATGCTCGGCCAGGACCTTCTCGCGGTAGGCGTCGGCGCTGTCCTGCGGTACATAGCCGATGGACGAGGCCAGGCGGTTGTCCCACAGGCTTTCGCGGTTGGCCGACATGCCGTAGACGATCATGTGCCCGACCCGCGGCGCCAGCAGCGAGCGCTCGGTGAGCTGGGCGAAGTCGTCGAACGACAGCCAGGTGGCGAGCATGCGTCGGTCCAGCGGCTCGGGGAACGACGAGCCGATGCGCAGGTTGACCGACTCGATGCCGAACTTGTCCCAGTAGTAGCGGCCCAGGTCCTCGGCGAAGCACTTGCTCACGCCGTACAGGCTGTCCGGACGGTGGGCAGCAGTGGCATCGATGGTTTCGGTGCGGTCGTAGAAGCCGATGGCGTGGTTGGAACTGGTGTACACCACGCGCTTGACGCCATTGCGCCGTGCCGCTTCGTAGATGTTGTAGGTGCCGACGATATTGCCGTTGAGGATCCTGGCGAATGTGTCTTCCACCGGCACGCCACCGGCATGCACGATCGCGTCCACGCCCTCGGTCAGCGGCAGCACGTCGTCGAAGTTGCCCAGGTCGCAGCGGATCAGCTGTTCATGGGCCGCGGCCTGCCCCAGGTCGGCGATATCGGTCAGGCGCAGCTCGTCGGCGAAGGCCGCCAGGTGCTTGCGCAGCACCGAGCCGAGGCGCCCGGCGGCGCCGGTGATCAGCAGGCGTTTGAAGGGTTTGCTCATGGTTACCTCGAATTCCGATTAGTCAAACCAGGGCCGCGAAGGCATCGCGCAACTGCCCCAGGGCCTGTTCCAGTTCCTGCCGCGATGTGGCGAACGACAGCCGTACATAAGGTTCCAGACCGAATGCCGAACCCGGCACCGTGGCCACCTTGCCGACCCGCAGCAGGTAGGCCGAAAGGTCGGCGTCGTTGCCGATCACCTCGCCGTCCGGGGCGCGCTTGCCGATGAAGGCGGCGACGTTGGGGAAGGCATAGAAGGCGCCTTGCGGCATCTGTAGTTGCAGCCCGGGAATCTGCGCCAGTCCGCGCACCACCAGTTCGCCCCGTGCCTGGTACTCGCGGTTGGCCTCGCGGACGAAATCCTGCGGGCCGTTCAGCGCGGCCACGGCGGCCAGTTGCGAGATGCTCGACGGGCAGGTGGTGGTCTGCGACTGGGTCTTGTTCATCGCCACGATCAGGTTCTTCGGCCCGGCGGCGTAGCCCAGGCGGTAGCCGGTCATGGCATAGGCCTTGGACACGCCGTTGATCAACAGGGTGCGATCGCGCATCTGCGGGCACGCAGTGACGAAGGACACGAAGGGCTGGTCGCCGAGGACGATGTGTTCGTAGATCTCGTCGGAGATCACCAGCACATGTGGGTGACGCTCCAGCACCGCGCCGAGGGCGGCCAGTTCCTCGCGAGTGAAAATCGCACCGCTCGGGTTGTTCGGCGAATTGAGCATGACCCAGCGGGTGCGCGGGGTGATCGCGGCCTCCAGTTGCTCCGGCTTGAGCTTGAAGCCCTGGTCGGCATCGCACGGAATCACCCTCGGCACGCCGCCATTGAGCATGGCCATATCGGTGTAGGACACCCAGTACGGCGCCGGAGTGATGACCTCGTCGCCCGGTTCCAGCGTGGCGAGAAAGGCGTTGAACAGCAGTTGCTTGGCACCGTTGCCTACGCAGATCTCGTCGAGGCCGTAGACCAGGTCGTTCTCCCGGGCGAATTTGTCGACGATCGCCTGGCGCAGCGACTCCAGACCATTGGGCCCGGTGTAGTGGTTGTTGCCGGCGAGCATTGCCTGGTGGGCCGCCTCGATCACATGGGCCGGGACGTTGTAGTCCGGCTCGCCCAGGGCCAGGTTGATCACCGACTCGCCCTGGGCCAGCATCTGCTTGGCCAGGACCGACACCGCCATGCTTGGCGAGCTCTTCACCGCGCGCACGCGGCTGCTCTGGATCTCCATCTCAACGCTCCCCGCCGGCTTCGAAGCCGTAGTCGTCCCGTGCCTGTTCGGCGCTGATGTAGCCGAAGCGCAGATCGCGCTCGACCTGCTGGCGATCGCGCTGGCGCGGATCACCGTAGCCACCGCCACCGGGCAGCCGCAGGACCAGGCGCCGATCCGCCGGGACGAACTGCTGGCCCTTGCCGCGCAGCAGACTGCCGTCATCCAGGCCGACATAACCCGCCGCTCCCGGCTGGCCGCCTTCCAGGCCGCGGGCGGCGTACTGGATACGGTCGAACATGGCGCTGAAGCGGAAGCTGTAGCCCTCGGCCGCCGAGACCTCGATCTCCTGGCCCAGGCCGCCGCGCAGCAGGCCGGCGCCACCGGAACCCTCACGCAGCTCCTTGCGCCAGACCACCACCGGCCCGGCATGCTCGGTGGCTTCCACCGGCATGGTGTGCACACCGCTGGGGAAGGCCGTGGCGCTGAGGCCATCCATCGCCGAACGGGCACCCATGCCGCCGCTGTTGAACATCAGCATCTCGGCATTGCGACCGTTGGGGTTGCTTTCCAGCGGGCGCACGCTCAGATGCAGGTTCCACAGGGCACTGGCACCTTCGGCCGGTACCTTGCCCGGCAGGCACTTGTGCAGCGCGCCCAGTACCAGATCCGGGACGAAGTGGCCCAGCACATGGCGCACCGACACGGGTGCCGGATGCTTGGCATTGAGGATGCAGCCTTCCGGCGCGGTCACCTCGAAGGGCTCCAGGGATGCCGAGTTGTTGGGGATCTCCGGCGCGACGATGCACTTCAGGCCGTAGCAGGCGTAGGCCTTGGCGTAACCCAACGGCACGTTGATGCCGAACTGGCTCATGCCCGAAGTACCGGTGAAGTCGCTCTTGATCCCGTCCGGGCCGACGGTCAGAGTCACCGCCAGGGTGACCGGCACGTCGTAGCCGTCGAGGGTCATGCTGTTGCTGTAGGTGCCGTGGGGCAGCGACTTGAAGCATTCCAGGGTGGCGCGGCGACTGTGCTCCAGGATGAAGCTGCCGATATGCTCCAGATCGTCCAGCTGGAACTCTTCGAGCATGTCCAGCAGGCGCTTGTGGCCGGTCTCGTTGCACGCCGAGAGGGCGTAGAAGTCGCCAACCACGCGATCGTTCTCGCGCACGTTGTTGCGCAGGATATTGATCAGGTCGCGGTTGACCTTGCCGCGCTCGAACAGCTTCATGATCGGGATGAACAGGCCTTCCTCGTACACCTCGCGGGCATCCGGGCCGAAACCGCGACCACCGATATCGACCACGTGGGCGGTACTGGCGAAGTAGCCGATCAGGCGTCCCCTGTGGAAGGACGGCGAGACGATGGTGATGTCGTGCAGGTGCCCGGTGCCCTTCCACGGGTCGTTGGTCACGTAGACATCACCCTCGAAGATGTTGTCCTCGCCGATATCCTTGATGAAGTGCACCACCGCTTCGGCCATGGTGTTGACGTGCCCCGGCGTGCCGGTGACCGCTTGGGCGAGCATGTTGCCGGCACGGTCGAATACCCCGGCGGACAGGTCGCCCGCCTCGCGCACGCTGGTGGAGAAGGCGGTGCGGATCAGGGTCAGGGCCTGTTCTTCGACCACCGAGACCAGGCGGTTCCACATCACCTGCATTTGAATGTCGATCAATGTTTCGCTCATGGTGAATGCTTCCGAATCAGGTATTAGCGACGGGCGACCAGCAGGCAGCCGTCGGGCTGGACCGTGGCGGTGAAGTTCGAGGTGACGAAGGTCGAGGTCTCGCGTTCGACGATGATCGCCGGGCCATCGACCCGGGCACCGACCTGCAGCTCTTCGCGGGGATGGATGCCGGCATCGACGAAACCACCGGCGGCCACGTCGAAGACCTGGCGGCGCGCCACTTCATGGGCGCGGTACGAGGCGGCGACCTCCTCGATCCGGGCGACCGGCGGCAGCGGCGAACTGGCCTTGACCGACCAGCTGACGATCTCGATGTCCGGACCGTCGATCGGGCGACCGAAGAAGCGCGTGTAGGCCTCTTCGAAGCGCGCCTTGAACTCGACGGTATCCGCCGCGCTGAAGGCCTTGAATGGCAGGGCTACGGGAATTTCCCAGCCCTGGCCGACGTAGCGCATGAAGGCGGTACAGTCCATTTCCGGCTCGCCCTCGGGCATGCCTTGACGGAGGAAGCCCAGCGACTCGGCCTTCATCTCTTCGATCAGCACATTGACCGCGGCGGCATCGAACTCGGACAGGCGCACGAAGGCGCTGCGCACCGCTTCATAGCCGAACGGCGCACGCAGGAAGCCGATGGCCGATCCCACGCCGGCACCGGCCGGCACCAGGAAGCGCGACACGCCCATCTTTTCGCAGAGCCGCGCGGCATGCAGCGGGCCACCGCCACCGAAGGTGATCATGGTGTAGTCGGCGATGTCCTTGCCGCTTTCCACGGCATGCACGCGACCGGCGTTGGCCATGTTTTCGTCGACCACTTCGCAGACGCCAAAGGCGGCGGTGTAGGCTTGCAGGTTCAGCGGCTGGCCGATGACCCGGCTCATCGCAATGGCGGCGTTGTCGCTGGACAGGCGCAGGGCGCCGCCGGCGAAGTTGTCGGCATCGAGACGACCGAGCAGCAGGTTGGCATCGGTGATGGTCGGCTCCTGGCCGCCACGGCCGTAGCAGGCCGGACCTGGCTCGGAGGCGGCGCTGTGCGGGCCGACGCGGATCTGGCGCATGCTGTCGATGCTGGCGATGGAACCGCCGCCGGCACCGATCTCGACCATCTCCACCACCGGGATGGAAATCGGCATGCCGCTGCCCTTCTTGAAGCGATAGGTGCGGGCCACTTCGAAGGTCTTGGCGGTCTTCGGCACCTGGTCTTCGATCAGGCAAATCTTCGCCGTGGTCCCGCCCATGTCGAAGGACAGGACGTTTTCCAGCTGGTAGCGGCGAGCGATATCGGCGGCGAAGATCGCCCCGCCGGCCGGGCCGGACTCCACCAGGCGTACCGGAAATTCGGCGGCGCTCTGCACCGAGATGATGCCGCCGCCGGAGTGGATCATGAATACCGGGCAATCGGCGCCTGACTGTTTCAACGTCACCACCAGGCGGTCCAGGTAGGACTTGATCAGCGGCTTGACGTAGGCGTTGGCGCAGACGGTGTTGAAGCGCTCGAACTCGCGCATCTGCGGCGAGACTTCGCTGGAAATGGAAATCGACAGTTGCGGCAGGCGCGCCTGCAAGGCATCGCGCAGTTGACGCTCGTGGGCGCCGTTGACGTAGCTATGGATAAAGCCGATGGCCACGCTTTCGTAGTTGCCTTCGGCGATGCGCTCGACCAGGGCGTCGATCTCGGCCTGGGCCGGGGCGATCAGCACGCGGCCCTTCACATCCAGGCGCTCACGCAGGGTGTAGCGGTGTTCACGGTCGATCAGCGGCGGCGGCAGGGCGATATTGATGTCGTACTGCTCGAAGCGGTTTTCGGTGCGCATTTCCAGGGTGTCGCGAAAGCCCTCAGTGGTGATGAAGGCGGTACGCGCACCGCGGCGCTCGATCAGGGCGTTGGTCGCCAGGGTAGTGCCGTGGATCAGCTGGTGGATATCCGACAGCTGCAGGCCGGCCTGCTCCACCACCTGGCGCACGCCGGTGAGGATGGCCCGCTCGGGCAGCTCGTAGTCGGTCAGGATCTTGGTCGAATGCAGAACCCCGTCCACGTCCAGCGCGATATCGGTGAAGGTTCCGCCTATGTCCACGCCGACCCGGCATGATGTCGCAGTCATCGTCATATCCCCTGCAATGCTTTGTAGTTGTTACGACTCCGCTTGGCTAAGCGGCTTTTCATGTAAGTTATATGTTGTCTTACAGGTGGTCAAGCACCTGTGGAGAGAAATCTGTCGCCTGCAAAAGCCCATAGATACAACACCACCCCTGTGGGAGCGGGTTTACCCGCGATTGCCATGGTGAATTCACTACCGCAATCGCGGCGTTCCGGCGTTCCGGCAAACCCGCTCCCACAGGTGACCGCAGATGGGCTCTATTCCAGCGTCTTGACCATCCGCGACCCGCCCACCGCCTGCGCCGTGGGGAAAACCTCCAGCCGCGATACATCCACCGCCGCCGGCATCCTCAACGCCGCCAGCAACAGCTCGGCAATGTCCGCCGGCTGGATCGACTCATAGCCGTCATACAGCTCGCTACCCGCCGCCTGCATACCCATCGCGGTCTTGTACAACTGGGTCTGCACCCGCCCCGGGGCGATCTCGGTGACGCGCACGCCAGTACCGAGCAGGTCGCAGCGCAAGGCATCACAGAACAGACTGACGCCGGCCTTCGAAGCACCATACACCGCGGCTCCCGGATGCGGCGCGCGGCCGGCGCTCGAGCCGATGAAGAACAGGTGCCCCCTGCCCCGCCCGACCATCCCCGGCAGCACTTGCCGGGCCAGATGCAGCGGCGCCTTGAGGTTGATATCGAGCATGTTGTCGATCTCCGCCTCGTCGATCTCCTGGAACGCGGCGCGGGTCGAGAGGATGCCGGCGTTGTTGACCAGTACGTCCACAGCCTGCCCTTGCAGTGCGGCACTCAGCCCATGGACGTCACGGACGTCTGCCCGCAGGGTGGTCACCCCCGGCTCGTCGACCAGTTCCGCCAGCGCCTCGGGACTGCGCCCGACCGCGATCACCTGCAGACCGGCATCGCGCAGGGCCAGGACGATGGCCTTGCCGATACCACTGGTGGCCCCGGTCACCAGGGCGCGCTGGTAGCCCGCGGGGAATGCGACTTCAGGCATAGATATAGCCCCCGCTGACAATCACGTTCTCTCCAGTGGCGTAGCTGTTGCGGCTGCTGCCCATCATCACGATCCATTCGGCGATTTCCGCAGGCTCGGCGGCGCGCCCCAGCGGGTTGGCAGCGGCCAGTTCGCCGAGGAAACCCAGCTGGCGGGCGCGCTCGGTGGCGAAACCGGCCGGGGCTACCGAATTGACCAGGATCTGGTCCTTGGCACAGGCCTGGGCGAAGGATTTGGTCAGGCTGACCACGGCAGCCTTGGTCGCCGCGTAGTGGGCGTTCTGCGGGTGGGCCTTGAAGGCGTCCACCGAGGTGACATTGACGATGCGCCCGGTCACTGCCGGGGCCGCCACGTACTGCTGCATATGCCGAACGGCCGCGACCATCATGTGGTAGGTGCCCTTGATGTTGACGGCGTTTTCCAGATCCCACTCCTCGTCGGTGATCTCGAAGATATCCTTGCGCGGGTAGATCGCCGCGCTGTTGACCAGGCAATGGACCCGGCCGAGGGCACCGACGATTTCCTCGAAGGCACCGTGAGCGGTGTCCTTGCGGGCGATATCGCCGACCGCCACTGCCACCTCAGCCCCGAGGCCGCGCAATTCTTCTGCAGCCTGCACCAGCAATTGCTCGTTGCGGTCGATCAGGCCGATTTTCAACGCCCCACGCTTGACCATCAGGCGCGCGGTTTCCAGGCCCAGGCCCGACGCGCCACCGACGATCACCACCGTTTGATTTTCCATGAACCACCTCTGCGATTGAGTCTTTACGTAAGATGCCTGTTGTCTTACATTTGGTCAAACATCAAATCGTTCACAGGTCATCCCGATGCCCGCCGCCAGCCGCTTGTCAGTGCCCTCCCCCGACGCCCGCGATCGCCTGCTGGAGGCGGCCAGCAGCCTGTTCGCCAGCCATGGCTACCAGGCCATCGGCCTGCGCGACCTGGCCGGCCACCTGGGTTTGCGCGCGGGGTCGCTGTATCACCATATCGAAAGCAAACAGGGGTTGCTGTTCGAACTGATCGAATCGAGCCTGACCGATCTGCTATACGAGACGCGGCAGTGCCTCAAGGGCAGCCGGAGTAATGGCGAACGCTTGCAACGCTTTGTCCAGGCGTTCATTTCGTTCAGCCAGGCGCACCCGGACCGGCTCACCCTGCTGACCCGGGAGGCGGTCAACCTCAATGCGGAGCAGTTGCGCCAGGTGGAGGAATTGAAAGGAGCCTACAGCGCCCTGCTCAGCGAGATCATCATCGCCGAGTGCGGGCCCGCCTCGGCGCCACGGGCCGGCTCGATCGCCCAGGCGGTACTGGGGCTGCTATGTGGGCAGGGACAATGGGGCAGCATCGGTGCGGTGCGCGAGCAGATGGTGATGTTCGTGCAGGGGATCGTCTGTACCGGGAAGGTGGGGCGGGTGTTCTGATTTCACATCCCCATCAAGTGCAGGGCACCCTGTGGGAGCGGGTTTACCCGCGATTGCGTTGGTGGATTCACTATCGCAATCGCGGGTGAACCCGCTCCCACAAGGTCGGCGCTGCTTTGCAGCAACACCTTCAATCCATGGTATTCACCAACCGCCCGGCCTCACCCGCCAGCGCCCTTTGACTGGCCAACCGCCCCATCACCCGCTCGACGATCTCGACCCGTGCCACCGCCGCGCTGCGCATGTCCTGCATGGCCTGCAAGGCCACGCCTGACTGCGCCAGCCCCTGGCGCGCAGCTTCGCCAAGCTGACCGATGCCCAACCGCGCCTCCTCCGCCGATTGCTCCAGGCCCTTGGCAATCTGCCGGATCCGCGCACTGGAATCCCCCGCCCGCCGCGACAGGCTGCGCACCTCGTCAGCGACCACGGCGAAACCCCGGCCCTGGTCACCGGCCCGGGCCGCTTCGATCGCGGCATTCAGCGCCAGCAGGTTGGTCTGGCTGGAGATGTCCTGGATGCTGCCGACCAACGAACCAATCTGCACCGATTGCGCACCCAGTTCGTCGAAGGCGCTGGCCACCTGGACCATGGAGCTGTCCAGGCGCCCGAGGATATCCGCCGAGGCCTGGATACTCTCGGCACTGGCATTGACCTTGCCACCCGCCTCCCGCGCCAGCTGGTTGGCGAAGCGCATGTCCTGCTCGGTGGCGTGGATCTCGTCACCCAGCGCCACCAGGCAGCCACGCAGGCGCGGATCCTCCGCCGCCTGCACCGGCTCCGGCGGCGGGCAAGGCGGCGGTAACGGTGCAGGTATTTCGACGATCACCTCCCGCACTCGATACTCCACCACGCCCTGCCAGAGCACGGCGGCCAGTGCCATGCCCGACACGGCCAGGACAATCCCGGCCGGATGCCACAGCGCGGCGATACAGGCGAGCCCGGACAGGCCCTGCACCAGCAGGGCCAGGCCTTTTCGCGTCATGCCGCCTCCTTAGAGCAGTTTCCAGGTGTAGGTGAAGATCAGGCGGTTTTCGTCGATATCGCTGCGGTAGTTGGAGCGCGCCATGGCATTGCGCACGCGGATGCCGAGACCGCCGAGCACGCCGCTCTGTACCACGTAGGCGATATCCAGGTCGCGCTCGCGGTCCTTGCCCTCGAAGCCGCGGCCGGTATCGACGTTGTCGCCGGTGATATAGCGCACGCTGGTAGTCAGGCCGGGAATGCCCAAGGCGGCGAAGTCGTAGTCGTAGCGCGCCTGCCAGGAGCGCTCGTCGGTGTAGGCGAACTCGTAGGTCGGCACTTCGTTGCCCAGCGGGGTGATATTGGCGAACACCCGCGGGAACGGGCTGTCGCCGTACATGGCCTGGTAGCCGACATAGAAGGTGTGGCCGCCGCGCTTGGCCGAGAGCAGCGAGAACAGCGCCTGGTTGTCGATATCGCCAAGCAGCTTGTCGCCGTCTTCCCTGGCGGTGTAGTAGCCGAGGTTGGCGCCCAGCACCCAGTCGCCCACCGGCTGGGAGTGCTTGAGGCCGAGGAAGCCCTGCTCGTAGATATCTTCCAGCTGGCCGTACCACAGGCTGGCGGTGCTGCGGTTGCCGTTGAAGGCATAGTCGGCACCGGCGAAGTTGAAGCCGTCGCTTTCCGCCTGGCGCTGCGGCACATGGCCGAGCATGGCGGCCATCTTGCCGTCGCCGCTTTCGTTACGCAGGTGGGTGGACTTGAGGTGGCCGCCCTGCAGGGTCAGGCCGTCGATTTCCGCCGAGCTGATGGCCACGCCCTGGTAGGTCGGCGGCAGCAGGCGGATATCGCTGAAGGCCAGCACCGGCAGGTTGGGTTGCAGTTCGCCGAACTTCAGCTCGGTCTTCGACAGCCGCGCCTTGAGGGTCAGGCCCAGGCGGCTGTAGTTGTCGGCAGCGACGCCATCCTCCTGCATCGGCAACAGGCCGGTGTTGGCCCGGTCGCGGCTGCTGTCGAGCTTGAGCCCGAGCAGGCCGATGGCATCCACGCCGAAGCCGAGGGTGCCGGGGGTGTAGCCGGACTTGAAGTTGAGGATGAAGCCCTGGGCCCACTCTTCGGCCTTGGACTGCTGGTTGGCGCCGACGATGTCGGAGAAGTCGCGGCTGAAGTAGTAATTGCGGGTGGTCAGGGTGGCGGTGGAGTCCTTGAAGAAGTCCGGCTCGGCCGCCAGCAGCGAGGGGCTGGCGACGGCCAGGCCGAGGGGAAGCATGACGCGGGTTGCGCAAGGTAGCTGTTTCATCGGGAAGCTCTCTGATCTTGTTTTTATTGGGGTGCAGCTTTCCAGGCAGCGGTCCGGTGAGGCCGCTGCCGTTGGGTGGAACCGGTGTTTCAGTGACTGCGCGGCACGGCGGCCGTAGTGGGTGAAGGACGCCGGGCCGCCAGCAGGCAATGGGCGAGCAGGCCGAAGACCAGCCCCCAGAACGCTGCCGACAGACCAAGGAAGGACACGCCCGAGGCAGTGACCAGGAAGGTGAACAACCCGGCATCGCGTTCCCTGGGCTCGGCCAGGCTGCGCGCCAGGGCCTCGCTGATGGCGCCGTACAACGCCAGCCCGGCCAGCGCCGCGATCAACGCCTTGGGAAACGCGGCGAACAACGACACCAGGGTGGCCCCGGCAATGCCGAACAGCAGGTACAGGGCACAGCCGGACAGCGCGGCGATATAGCGCCGGCGCGGGTCTTCATGGGCTTCGCGGCCGGTGCAGAGGCTGGCGGTGACGGCTGCCAGATTGAGTCCATGGCAACCGAACGGTGCCAGCAGCGCACCGACCACCGCGCTGCTGCTGATGATCGGGCTGGCCGGGGTCTGGTAGCCGGCATTGCGCAGCACTGCCATGCCCGGCATGAACTGCCCGGTCAGGGATACCAGCACCAGCGGCAGGGCCAGGTTGAGGGTGGCGGCCAGGCTGAATTCGGGGGTGATCCATTGCGGCGTGGCCAGGTCGAAGACCAGCTTGTCGCTATGGAAATGCCCGCCAGACAGGGTGATACCGACGCCCACCAGCAGCACCGCCGCTACCGAGTAGCGCGGCCACAAGCGGCGCATCGCCACGTAGGTAAGGAACATGCCCAGCACCAGCGCCGGTTGCGCCGGCAGCGCGCGGAACACCTCGACGCCGAAGCTGAACAGGATGCCCGCCTGCATCCCGGCGGCGATCGAGCCCGGCAGGCGCGCGATGATGCGGTCGAAGGCGCCGCTGAGGCCGATCAGCAGCAACACCAGGTTGGTCACCAGGTAGGCGCCGACGGCCTGGTTCAGGCCGATCTGCGGCAAGGCGGTGACCAGCAGCGCCGAGCCGGGAATCGACCAGGCGATCACCACCGGCACCCGGTAGCGCAGGCTGAGTACGGCACCGAGCACGGCGCTGCCGATGGAAATTGCCCAGACCCAGGAAGACAGCAGGCTGTGGGACAGGCCGGCGCTTTCTGCGGCGTGGAACACCAGCACCAGCGGGCCGGCGTAGGAGATCACCGTGGCGATCATCCCGGCCACCAGGGCGGACAGCGAGCAATCCTTGAACAGGTCTTTCATGGGACCTCGCGTGAGCCGGTTAACGGCTGATTGTTTTGGGGCTGCTGCGGGGACCTTGTGGGAGCGGGTTTACCCGCGATTGCGATGGGGGGCTAAACCGCGCCAACGCGGGGAAACCCCCGACCACAGGGATCGCGCTCCCCGGTAACTGCTGCGAGGTCA